>JAZDHO010000017.1:0-40457 GCA_043805815.1 Chloroflexota bacterium | reverse complement strand
ATTGGGACGGGGAAGAGTCGGTTTGACTTTTCAAACCGCAGCCTGAAAACATCTAGATTCCCGGCTACGTCTACGGCGGGATGCTGGCTTCGCTGATTGACTGCCACGGCAAAGGGACCGCGGCCGCCGCCGCATACCGTGCCGAGGGTCGGCCGATGGACTCCGAACCCGCGCTACGCTACCTCACGGCCTCATTGCATGTGGACTACTTGAAGCCCACGCCACTCGGCGCCACCCTGGAGGTCCGAGGCAAGGTGAAGGAAGTGCGGGGGCGCAAGACCGTCATCGAGGAATGGATCACTGCAAAAGGGGAGATCACCGTCCGCGGCGAGTTGGTGGCTGTCCAGGTACCCGAAAGCCTGGTCCTGGAACTGCTAGACAAGACCGGGAACTGAAGACCGGCAAAGCGCACCGACGCGGCTCAGCGGCGCGGAACGTCACTTCGCGAAGTACTCTCGCATCGGGGCAAAGTACGATTCCTCCCAGCCGGACTCATAGCTCTCTGCCTGCCCCTCCGGAATGCCGGAATGGGACAGGGTGAGCCGGGTGCCGCCCTTTACAGCTTCGAGTTTGAGATCGATCTTCGAGTCCGGATCGGTATCGGCAAATTCGCTCGTTCTCCAGGCCTGCACGATCCGCGAATAGGGTTTCAATTCCAGTGTCTTGCCGGTGATATATCCGTCCCATGCCGTGAACTTGCCCCCAACTCGTGGCTCCACCTTGGCCGTGCTACCGGTCATTCCGGAGTGCCCTTTGCTGGAAAGCCATGCCCGGAAGACCGCCTCGGGCGTGGCGGGAAACTCGGCAGCGAGGCTGAATTCGCGTTTCATGCTTGGACCTCCGTTGTCTTCTCCAGATTTGCGACTGCAACTGCGATCTGAGCCGCCAGGCGTGCATCGCTGCTGAGAAGTGCCGCTCTAGTGACCATGCCGCTCGAAGCGCTCAACGATGCGGGCTAGCAGCTGCGTGCGGCTGAGTTCGGCGTGCCGGCGTCTTTCGTTCGTGATCATCGCCTCCGCAACCCTGTAGTCTCCTTGCAGCTTGCTCAATAAGAGCTGGTACTTCTCGGCTTCCGCACGCGAGGCCGGCGCCGGCGGCGCATCCGTGTTCACATTCGATTTCGTGTGTTCGCGGACGTGGCTCATCGTACCTCCCCCGAGGACGGCCCCCATCTGGGAGATCCTGAGCAGCCGCTCCACCTTCAAGACCGCCTCTTCCAACTGCTCCAGCTCCGCGGACCGCGCGCCGCTGCGGTAATGCAGGTCCAGGGCATCGCCGAGCTGTTCCCAGAAGTCCTGCAGCATGCATTCCATGAGCACGCCCTTGTCTGTGTACCTCGCCTGGTTCTTCTTGTGGCGGGCGAGGGGCACGTCCTGGATCAGCCGTATCTTGTGCTCCAATAACGCCGATTCGGCGACTCGCTCGAGCGCCTGCAAATCCGAACGCTGCGCGTTTTCGCGATTCATGCGCCACGCCTCCAGGTGCTTTTCGCCGACTGCCGCCTCGCTGGCCTCGTCCGGCATCTTCCATGTGCCCACGCCGATCCAGTGCAGCTCCAATCCCAATTCCTGGGCCCTGGTGGAGAACTCGCTCCCGTACTTCTTGAACTTGCTGCTCAGCTCCGTGCGCGGACGAAACCTCGGCGCGGACGCCAGCCCAGAAGCTCCGGTCCCGGGCGCCTCACTCGAGACCTGCAGTGTCCTCGAGAGTATCGTATCCGCCCGGAATTCGGATCGCTCTGTCTCGTGCGCGCCCACGCCGGCGAGGTATTCTGCAAGTGGGTTCTGGCTCATGAACTCGCGCAGCGACTCGCTAATCAAGACGTGCATCGCCGTCGTCCAATCCCCCGGCAATCCGGACGGATGCTCGCCGACCGTCAAGACCGGCACGGCCTGCAGGTAGATCAAGTTCTCGACATCACGGGCGCGGAACGGGAATGGGCGCTCAACGGATGCTTGCGGCTCCGCCGGCGATGTGTCGCGGCGAATGCTGAAAACGCCGCGCACGTCCGTGACGCTGATTGGCATTCCATCCAGACTTCGGCCGACCACGGTCAGGGGTTCGCCTGAGGGATTGCCGATGTACTGATCGCGCAGATTGATAACCGGCTCCCGCAGCCGCTCGAAACCCTCCAAGACCGTTCCGGCCGTCCGCCCTCCGGCGCCATGGCCCGATCTATCTGCAGAGCCGACCACGTGAGGTGTTCCGTCGGGCTTCTCGAAGAGGGCTGCGGTGTCATCCTCCACGAACACGCGTCCAGGTCCTCCGATCTGCACCATGGGTGAGTTCCTGTCGGCATCCGTCAACCGGCCTTCCCGCAGGTGAAGAACCTCGTCGCCCGTGCCCGCAGCAAGCCGGCCGATGTACCTCCAGGCGGTGCGCGCGTCCTTCAGCTCGAAGATGTCGGCGAGGAAGCGGCCTGCAACGTGCAAGCCCACTGACGCCGCGATTGCGACGATCAAAACAATGCGTAAGCCCGTTACGATCGCGACCGGCAGTAGGGCGTTGAGATCCAGCGGAGAACCGTCAAAAGACCGAAATTGGAGTTGCAGGAACAGATGCGCGCCAAATGCAGCCACGGTGAAGAGGAGCACATACAAAAGGCTTCGGAGTCGGCGTCGCCCCGCCCCGGCGCGGGAGAGATCGAAGAATTCACTGAACTGGCAGGTCAGATACCTGTGCAGCAGGGTGCTGAGTCGCCGGCCTTCCACCTGCAAGCCGGAAGGGAGTTCCAGGCGCGCACTGTGTGCCCTATTCATTTGCCGGTGACTCCACCCACTTCGACAACTCGGACAATGAATCGAGCTCGGGCCTACCCTGCCCATGCAGGCGTTCATTGGTGAGCATCTCGTTGTGGGAGGCCTGAAGCAATACTCTCAAAACCGCCGGTATGGAGGCGGCCGGCTCCGTTCTGAGAGCCCTGCCCAGGACGCTCGCGTGCTCCAGCAGTGCCTTTTGCCTGCCGGACTCCGCCGCCAGGACCTCCAGCTGTTCCACGTGGCCGCGCTCGCCGGTCGCGTCTGCAAACCAAGCGCTGCGCCACTGTTGAACGATCTGCTCTTCGACTCCTGGGTCAAAGCGGTAGCCGCCAAGCGTCACGTCCAGGATCCGCAATCCCCGCTCTCTGAGCCGCTTGTATTCCTCGCTCAGGACGTGCCCTTTGACGCACCGACCGCACTCGTCCAGGATGGGGACCGCCGCCTGCATCATTCGGGCTTTCACCATGTGGGCAATGATCTGTAGCGCCGTGTATTCTCGGCCGGCGACCTGTCGAACCTCAACCGGTGGCCTGTGTGCGTACACGCTCGCTGCCGCCTCGTCTTCCGCAACGCCCTTTGCCTGCAACCAACGCTCCAGGGAGTTATTGAATCGCCAGAGCAGCCGGGCGGGCCAAGTGCGTCGGACCACCATGGGCGACGCCACGAAGGCGCTAGTTGGCACGGGTTCTTCGGGCTGCAGGACATCTGGCACAGCGGCCAAGCGCGCGCCGAAGAGCTCATCCAGCGTGAATTTCGCCAGGTACTCTCTCCATAAGTCCACGGCGATCAGGCCGGGCAGCTGATTCCATGCGACGTGGAAGCGCCTCGCAGACACGGGATCGACGTTCACGCCCTCGCCGCGCGCCGCCCGTTCGATCGAGTCGGGCAGGAAACCGAATCGTGAGCCCGGCCTGCCGGGCTGGGCAGGCCGGCCGTCCAGTCGGAACACCACCCTGATCTCGGGAACTACTTCGTTTCCATCCCGCGTCAGACCGCTCACCATCCGGCGCTTGGCCTGCATGAGCGCGTGTCGTCTGCGGTCGTCTTCGCTGGGGTCTTCCGGCAGCTTGTCGAAGACGGGGTCGTTTCTGCCCGGTCCGATCGAGTACGTCTGCGTGTGAAGGTCGAAGGCCGCGTCAATCCGCTCTCTGGAGCCGAGGAAGTGTATGCCGGGGCCCAGCACCTGCTTCGGACCGGATTCAGAACGGGTCATGGCAGCGCTGGCTGTGTCGATCCATAGCAGGCAGGGCCCGGACTTGCTGCTCTCGCCGCGCCGCTCCACCCTGCGGCCGTTCTGGACGAACACAGCCGGGCCGTGGGCGTTCCGCGCGTGCAGCAGCATGCGGTCCAAGATACGCAGGCGGTCCTGCAGCGTGCGGACCGGGAGGATGAATTGGGCGTAGAAAAAGAGGCAGGCCTGGAGCAGGAGGAAGAGCAGAATCAGGTCAAGGCCGATGGCGGCCAGGCTGGCGAGCCAGCCGTCTTGAAAGGCGAGCGAGTAGAGCCACGCGGCGGCCAGGACGATCGCAAAGATCACAGCACGAAAGGAGGGTTGATGGCGGAACGGGATCGGGCTCATCCTCTTGGATTGTATAAGAAAAAGCTAAATCGGGCAACGCCCGTGCATTAGAATGAGCCGCATGCTGCGAGTCGAATTCCATTCTCACACCGTCTACTCGAAGGACTGCCTGGTTTCGCCGCGCCGCCTTGTGGAATGCTGCGTCCGGAAAGACCTCGATCGGGTGGTGGTGACGGACCACAATACGGTCGCCGGCGCACTGGCCGCCCAGGCATTGGATCCTGAGCGTATCATTGTGGGTGAGGAGATCATGACGACGCGCGGCGAAGTGCTGGCGGCATTTGTCCAATCCGAGATCCCGGCTGGCCTGTCACCGCAAGAGACGATCGCCCGGCTGCGCCAGCAGGGCGCTTTCATCAGTATCTCGCATCCGTTCGACGTGCATCGAAAGGGCGCCTGGCAGGAGAAGCATCTGCTCGAAGTGCTGCCGCTGGTGGATGCCATCGAGACCTACAATTCGAGGTGTATGCTGCCCTGGCACAATCGCATGGCCCGCCAATTCGCCGCAGGGCACGCCGTGCCGGGCACGGTCGGTTCGGACGCACACACCTGCTGGGAATTGGGTCGCTCCACCCTGTTGCTGCCGCCCTTCCGGGATGCCGTCGAACTGCGCCGGGTCATTCGAGAAGGCCGGGCACTCACGCGCTGGTCTCCGCCCTGGATCCATCTAAGCTCGCGCTACGCGGTCATCAAGAAGAGGATGCGCGCGAATCTTGACATGACCCGTGGCGCATGATAATCTTGCGTCCGCTTCCCGCGCTCGTCTGATGACGGAACGACACCAGCGGCCGGGCAACTATTCTGATGCAGGAGAAAAGAAAGATGTCAGAACGTATCATCGGCACCGTCAAGTGGTTCAATGCCACCAAGGGCTACGGTTTCATTGGCCGCGAGCAGGGAGAGGACGTGTTCGTCCACTTCTCGGCGCTGCAAATGCAAGGCTACCGCAAACTGGAGCCCGAGCAGAAGGTTGAGTTCTCGATCGAGGAAGGGCCGAAGGGCCTGCAGGCTGCCAACGTCGTCCTGGTCCAGTAATCACGTTCAGTCGATGAAACAGGGTTGCAGCGATGCAACCCTGTTTTCTTTTGCGCCGGGCCGGTGCCGTCAGTGTGCCTACTTGCCCAGCTTCTGCTTGAAAGCCTCGCTCAGGGCGGGCACGACCTCGAATAGATCGCCGATCACGCCGTAGCGCGCTACCTTAAAGATCGGGGCCTCTGCGTCCTTGTTGATGGCCACCACAAGCTTCGCCGAACGGATGCCCACAATATGTTGGATGGCACCCGAGATGCCGCACGCAATGTAGAGATCCGGCGCGATCACCCTGCCGGTCTGCCCCACCTGGTGGCTGTAGGGCACGTACCCGCCGTCGACGGCCGCCCGACTGGCGCCCACCGCGCCGCCCAGGATCCCGGCCAGGTCGCCGATCAGCTTGAAGCCCTGCTGTGCACGCCAGATCTCGGCGCCTCTGTCGTCCAGACCGGCGGGCGGTGTCAGCGCGGGATTGTTGGACGCACCTCGGCCGCCGGAGACCACAACGCTCGCATCTGAAACGCTCAGGGCCTGCTCTGCCACTTCATATCCAACCACCGAGGTCGGTGATTCGGCTCTTGAAGGGACTTTGCTGGGCGTACCCGTGCGCGACGTGTCGCGAGCTGGGCGCGGGAAGGCACGGCCCCGCAGCGTGGCGATGACCGGTTTGCCCGAGCACACGACTGCCTCCACAAGCTTCCCTTCGTAGATCGGTCGGGTCGCCTTCAGCTTGCCATCTTCGCTGGCAAGGCCTGTGAGATCCACCAATACACCCGTGTTCAGGTCGATGGCCGCCATGGCAGCGAACTCGCGTGTGCGCGTGGTCGTCGGGAGCAGGATAAGATCCGGGCTCTGGGCCGCGGTAATGGATACCAGCGTGGATGCAAATGCCTCTGCCCGATAGTCCACGAGCGCCGCATCTTCGGCTTGCAGCACCTCGTCCGCGCCCATCTCGAAAGCGATCTTGCACACTTCGTCAAGGCCGGCGCCGAAAACGACGGCTGTGGCGGTTCCGAGGCTCTTTGCAACTCCGAGCGCCTCCCAGGAGGCGGGTTGAACCACGCCCTTGAAGTGGTCAACATACACCAGTATCTTCATAGAACCTTCTCCGCCAGGATCTTTTCAACGAGCGTCTGAGCGATGGCTGTAGGGCTGTCTCCGGAGATCACCTCACACGTGATCTCCCGAGGGGGCGGCGTGATAAGGTCAGTGCGGCTGACCGCCACGGATGGGGCGGATGCGCCCAGGTCCCCGAGCGACCAGACGGGGATTATCGCCTTGGAAGCTTTGCGGATACCGATGAAGGACGGGTAGCGAGGTTCTCCGATGCTCTGGACGATGCTGAGCACCGCCGGGAGGGGCGCTTTCACGTTCTGTCGGCCCTCCTCGATCACGCGTGCTGCCTGAATGCTGCCGCCCTCCAACGTTATGTGTCCCACGTAGCCGAGCATTGGCCAGCCCAGCACTCGGGCGGTCTGTGCGGCCGTGATGCCTGATCCATCGTCGAGGGTCTGACGCCCGAACATCACCATTTCGACGCCGCCGATCTTGTTGATTGCTGCCGCAAGGATACGGGCTGCGGCCTGGGTGTCGAGCCTCTCCAACGCCGGATCGCTGACCAGGATGGCATCGTCCGCACCCATGGCCAGGGCATGCTTCAGGGCTTCCTTGCCCGATTCGGGACCGATGCACAGCGCGGTAACAGTCCCGCCGTATGCCTCCTTCTGGAGCAGGGCGCCCTCGACCGCGTACTCGTCAAAGGGGTTGATCACCAGGGGAGACTCCCCCCATGAGATCTGCCCGCCGGACGCCGTTACCTTCGCCTCTGAATCAGGCACTTGTTTGACGCAGACTACGGTCTTCACAACTTACCTCCACGCAAAGAGATGGCTTTGTTGCTCCCCCCTGGGGCGAGCCGGGAGACGGAACTCGGTATTGGCTTGCTGATCCGCCTGGCTCCGTAGCAGCGGACAAACTCAGAATCTATGCACGAGTGCGCCGTCGCTGGGGCGGCGGCCCGCTTAACTGTGACCGTCATCTGGGCTGCCGGCGGTGATTATAAGAGGTGCGCGTTGGTCGCGGATTTGACGGATGGCACTGATTACCGCGGATTTCGTCTTAAGATGGGAGCCTGTGCGCTGCGCCGCGGGCCGCGGGTCTGCACCTGCCGCGCAAAGGCTCCGTACGGGTCGGTCGATCCCCTACTTGAACTCCAGCTGGCTCAGAAGCTTGCCGGACTTGATGTCGATCTCGCACGCATGCCGCCCGGTCGTGTAGGCCGAAAGGGTATGCCCATCTTCGTTCAGCCGCACCCGAATGTAGTGCGCATCCGGCGCGGGGCGCTCGGCTTGCCACACCAGTTCGCCGTTGCGGGACAGGAAGTATAGATTGGATTCCGCCAAAGGATATCGGTAGTAGTCCTCCAGGATTGCCCTGCCGGTGCTGACCTCGATCACCTTTTCGATCTTTGTGCGCCTCGGTTCAAGCTCGCCAAACACCCCAGCCTCCTCTACTGCCAGGCAGCCTCGTCATACGCAGGCAGCTCGCAGCGGAGCAGTCGATCGGATCGAATTCCCAGGGCATAGCCTGCCTGGATCAGGGTCTGGATCTCGGAGCTGCCCTCGTAGATCATGGCGCCGCGCGCGTTTCTCAAGTACCTCTCGACGTCGTACTCGTCGCTATAACCGTACGCACCGTGGATCTGGATTGCCTCGCTGGCCGCGCTGAAAGAGGCCTCGGTTGCGAACTTCTTGGCGTAGGAGATCTGCAATGTGCTGCGCCTGCCCATGTTCTGCATCCAACCCGCTTGAAGATACAGCAGCCGGGCGATCTCGTAGTCCTGGGCCATCCTGGCGATCTTCTCCTGGATCAGTTGATGCTCCGCCAGCGGCCTCCCAAAGGCCGTGCGCGTTCGGGCGTAGTCCACGCTGGTCTCCAGGCAGGCGCGGATGATACCCGCCGCCCCCGAGGCCACAGTGTACCGACCGTGATCGAACGCGGACATAGTGATCTTGAAGCCCTCGCCCTCTTCGCCAATCCGGTTTTCCACAGGCACCCGCACATCCTGGAAGCTGATCCAGCCGGTGCTTCCGGCGCGCACGCCCAGCTTGCCGTGGATATCGCCGCGCGTCACCCCCGCGGAGGAGAGATCTACGATGAACGTCGTCAATCCGTCTGAGGCGCGTGCTGTCGTGGCGTCGGTCTTCACGGTCACGAGCACGTAGTCCGCCCTCGAGGCCAGGGAGATCCACATCTTCTCCCCATTCAGGACGTAGCCATCGCCATCCCTTCGCGCGGCCGTGCGCATCGCCGCCACGTCTGAGCCCATCCCGGGCTCGGTGAAGGCACCGCAGCCGATCTTCCGGCCCTGGGCCAGCGGCACGAGGAATTCCTGCTTCTGCCTCTCCGAGCCCCATTGGAAGACGGTCATGGCGCACAGGCCGACGTGCACGGACATGGCGACTCGAAGGTGGGTGTCGACCGCCTCAAGTTCTTCACATGCCAGGCCCATGCTGATGTAGTCCATGCCCTGACCCCCATAACGCACGGGAAACGGCAGGCCGAGGATCCCCAACTCGCCCATTCGCCCGGGAACCCAGGCGATGGGCTCCTGCCGGCGGTCGAAGTCCTTGATCACCGGCGAGACCTCTTTTCGGGCAAAATCGCGCACGGTCTTGCGCGCCAACTCATGTTCTTCAGAAGTGGAGAAATTCATGCTTGGATTATATCGTAACGAGAATCATGGGTTACGGGCCACACTTGGGAGGCTGGTCGTATCCGGGCCGGCACGCCTGGGCTGGAGTCGCCCTCCCCGCCAGTACAACAAGAAGCCCGGCGCGCCTTCACGCGCGCCGGGCTGAATGCCTTGGCAGGACTTCTGGCCGCATTACTCTTGAAGGCCCATGCGCCTCCGCTCATCCGAGCTCATGCCCGAGACCAACAGATCGGCCCCGGAGAGGGTCAGTAGCAAGAGCAAACCGGCGACAGCAAATACGGTGAACATGGGTCGTGCCTGTGGTGCCCGTCTCATCCAATATATATAACGTCGAAGCGTCCGAAAAGTTTCCATCCCGGGGAGCGAATTCGCGCGGCCAGCGTCCGTCTCCCCCGCGTTGCCGGCTCCGAGCCTGCCAGGTTGACAGTCCGGTCCTTTGAGATAAAATACACGGCGCATGCCGGAGTGGCGGAATTGGCAGACGCGCTACGTTCAGGGCGTAGTGAGGGTAACCTCATGTGGGTTCAAGTCCCACCTTCGGCACTACGGACAGGGGGGCGGGGTCCGAAGCTGACCCGGTGTGGCGACGGGATGAGTGCGGAGGGCAAGCCAGGCCTTCGCACTTTTCGTTTTCCAGGTGCCTGACTCTGCGAGACGCGGCGGGGGCGCCTCCAAGTTGCGGACTCCCGCAACCCGTCGCGCAGGCGGGAGCGGGCGCCGTCTCAACGGCCGGCGCCGTCGGGAGTCGCTTGTCCCAGATCGATCCTGCCGGCGCACGACTCGGGCGACGATCTCAGGACAGGGGGCGCCTGCCGTGAGATGGTATAATCTACTTGTTGTCGGTTTGTCCTTCATTTAATGCGACACGAAGTCAAGCTCTCGTAGGCTTCGTGTCTTCTTATGCCCAGCATCAGGAAACCCTATGGATATCGGCACCGTTGAACACGTAGATATCGACGCCCAGATGCGGTCCGCCTACCTGGACTACGCGATGAGCGTGATCGTGGCTCGCGCCCTGCCGGACGCCCGCGATGGCCTGAAGCCCGTGCATCGCCGCATCCTGTATGCCATGCAGGATATGGGCATGCGGGCCAGTTCCTCGTTCAAGAAATCCGCCCGAATCGTGGGTGAGGTGCTCGGGAAATACCATCCCCATGGGGACTCGGCCGTCTACGAGTCCATGGCTCGCATGGCGCAAGACTTCTCCATGCGCTACCTGCTGGTGGATGGCCAGGGCAACTTCGGTTCGATCGATGGCGATGCCCCGGCAGCCATGCGCTACACGGAGGCCCGTCTGCACCGACTGGCCGAAGAGATGCTGGCTGACATCGACAAGGAGACGGTTGACTTCGGTCCCAACTTCGATGAGTCGCTGGAAGAGCCGCTGGTGCTGCCTTCCCGCATCCCGAATCTGTTGATGAACGGGGCGTCCGGCATTGCCGTCGGGATGGCGACCAACATCCCACCCCACAATCTGCGCGAACTTGCAGCCGCCATCGAATTCCTGATCGACAACTACGACCGGATCGACGAGGTTGTGGTCGAAGAGTTGATGCAGCGGGTGCAGGGCCCCGATTTTCCCACGGGCGGCATCATTGTCGGCCGGGAGGGCATTGATTCGGCCTACGCCACGGGACGTGGCCGGATCGTGGTGCGCGGAACCGCGCATATCGAGGAAAGCAAGGTCGGCAGGCATGAGATCATCATCACTGAGATCCCTTTCCAGGTCAACAAGTCCACACTGATCGAGCGCATCGCCGAACTGGTGCGCCAGGACAAGATCGATCAGATCGCCGACCTGCGCGATGAGTCCGACCAGCGGGGCATGACCATCGTGATCGAGCTCAAGCGCGGCGCGCAACCGCGCAAGGTCCTCAACCAGCTTTACAAGTACACCGCCCTCCAATCAACGTTCGGCGTCATGATGCTGGCCCTGGTGGATGGCGAGCCGCGCACCCTTCCGCTCAAGAAAGCGCTGCAGATCTTCATCGAACATCGCCAGACCGTGATCGTGCGGCGCTCCAATTTCGAGTTGGGAAAGGCACGCGCCCGGCTGCACATCCTGGATGGCTACCTGATCGCCCTCGGGCACCTGGATGCCGTGATCAAGACCATCCGGGAATCGCAGGATGCGGATGAGGCCAAGGCAAACCTGATGAAGCGCTTCAAGCTGAGCGAGCTGCAGGCTCAGGCCATCCTTGACATGCAGTTGCGACGGCTCGCCGCCCTGGAGCGCAAGAAGATCCAGGATGAGCACCGGCAGGTGACGGAGCACATCGCTTACCTGGAGGACTTGCTGGCGCACCCGAAGAAGGTCCTGGCGCTGATCCAATCGGATATGAAGGAAGTGGCTGAGAAGTACGGCGACGACCGCCGCACGCGCATCGCCGCGGACGCCAAAGAGGAGCTGAGCGATGCGGACCTGGTGCAGGATGAGGCCGTGCTCATCAGCCTGACCGAGCGCGGTTACGTCAAGCGAGTCGCGTCGTCTGTGTTCCGACAGCAGAGCAGGGGTGGACGCGGCGTGCTCGGCCACAGCACCAAGGACGAGGACGAAGTCGTGATGCTGATCCCGGCGCGCAGCCTCGACTCGATGCTGTTCTTTTCGGATCGCGGCAAGGTCTATTCCGAAAAGGTGTACCAGATCCCGGATGCGGACCGGGCGGCCAGGGGCATCCCGCTCGTGAACGTGCTCTCCCTCGCTGCGGACGAGCGTGTAACAGCGGCGATCGCGGTCTCCGACTTTACGCAGCACGGTTTCTGTCTCCTGGCCACGGGGCGCGGCAAGGTGAAGCGCGTAAACATGGAAGAGTTCGCCGATGTCCGGCCCTCGGGCCTGATCGCCATGAGTCTCGAACAGGGCGATACGCTCGGCTGGGCTCGGCCGACCTCCGGTAAGGACGAAGTCATCTTCGTGACCGAGAGGGGTCAGGCGCTGCGATTCAGCGAGAAGCTGGTGCGATCGATGGGCCGCCAGGCCGCGGGGGTGCGCGGTATCCGCCTTGCCAAGGGCGACGCCGTCACCAGCGTGGATATCGTCGACAGGAAGGCCACATTGCTGGTTGTCACAACCGGGGGTTTCGGGAAGCAGACGCCATTGAAAGCCTACACAGCGAAGGGACGCGGCACGGGCGGCGTTGCCACAATCGATCGCAAAGCCCTCAAGGAGATCGGCAAAATCGCGGCGGCCAGGGTGGTCCAGAAGGACGACGATCTCACGATCATCACCGCCAACGGCGTTGCGCTGCGGCTGAAGGTCAGCGCGGTCAAAGAGGCCGGCCGTGCCACGAAGGGGGTGCACCTTATCAAGCCGCAGTCTGGCGACTATGTGGCGTCTGTAGCGCGTATCGCCGCCGAGGACTTAAAGAAGGCCGGCGCCGAAAGCGCCGGCAATGTGGAGGCGAAGGATGATGCCGGGGCTCAACCTGCCCCTGGCGCTTGAGGTCCTAGAAGGCGCTGATGCGCCCGGTTACCAGCAGGCACATCGTGCCAAGCACGCACACCGCCAGAAGCAGTAGTAGCGCGATCACGAGGCGCTGACCCGCCGAAAGCCCAAGCAGACCGCGAGAGGACCGTCTGCGGCGCGCCTCCGGCACGGCGCTCGATGTCGGTCCAAGACCCATCGCCTCCTCGAAAGATCGCTGGTCCTTCTCAGAATCACGCAGGTTGTCGAACATAGGCTCCTCTGGCTGTTATTCCATTCTATCATCAGCCGGATGCACGTGGACCTCCCCCATTTGCACCCGGAGCACTCCCTCCCGCCCCATCATCCGCAGGCTTCCATCGTCCTCCAGGCCGAGCAGGTCGCCTGTGAGGGGAGGCTGCCCGTCGTGCGTCAACGTGACCTTCTGCCCGCGGAACGCAAGGCGGCTTTCCCACGCCCGGAGGAATTCTTGCGTGTCTATCTTGGGGCGCCAGGCGATCAGAGCGGAGACCACCGCGCGCAACATGTCGGTCCGGTTAAGGCCGTGCCCAAGCGCGTGCTCGATGCTGGTGGCGGGAAAGCGCACGTTTCCGGCGGGCGGCGTGGATCTGCTGAGTACATTCACGCCCATGCCAATAACGGAGGCCTGCAGGCTGTCGCCGCTCCACTGCGCCTCAACCAGGACGCCCGCAACTTTGCGGCCGCCAAGAAGCACATCATTGGGCCACTTGATGGTCGGCTGCAGCCCAAGCGTAGCGCATGCATCCGCCACGGCTAGCGCGCCCAGTCCTGCAAGTCGGCTTGACGGGTCGTTCGCAGCCGCATCACCTCGAAGGATGGCGCTCAGGGCCAGGGCTGTGCCGGGCGGCGTGAGCCATTTCCTGCCGGAGCGCCCACGCCCGGCGGTCTGCTCATCGGCCACCACCAGGGACAGATCCGCGGCGCCTTCCGAAGCCCAGGCAAGCGCCTCGTTATTGGTTGACCCGAGACTCTGAAACACTCGAAGGCCGCCCAGAGGGAATTCACTCAGAGCGGCCTCGATCGCGGACGCGTCGAAGGCTACTGGACGATGCCCCACGGATTCATGTTCACGTTGCCCTGGCGAACCTCGAAGTGCAGATGGACGCCAGTGGAATTGCCGGTGCTCCCCGCCATGCCGATCACCTGGCCGCCGCCTACGACCTGGCACTGGCTGACATTGATCTGGCTCAGGTGGCCATAGACGGTGGCGAAACCGTCCATGTGGTCGATCTGCACCACATTTCCATACCCGTACTGGCTGAAACCGGCAAACACGACGACACCGCCGCCGGATGCCAAGACCGGCGTGCTGGTTGAAGCTGTGATATCGATGCCCAGATGGCTCCCTGAGTAGTTGTTTCCAGAGATGGTGTGAGGGCCGTCTGTGGGCCAGATGCCAGGAGGGGAACCTGGGCCGGCAGCGCAACCGCTTCCGCCCAACTCCGATGTGGCGGTCGTGCCGTCTCGATTGATCGTGGGCACGAACTCCAGCCACGACACGAGCTCGCGGCGTCCGCCTGGGACCATGATGACCTGACCGGTCTTGACCAGGGGATCGATAAGGTCCAGATCGTTGCTGGGCCAGCTCACGATGGCGTCGCGCAACAGGCGCGCATCCACTTCGTCGATCTCCTTGTCCTCGTTGAGGTCGCTCCTGAACTGATCGGCGACCGCTTCCAGTGTGTCCTCGTCCTTCCAGGTGTAGGTCAGCCCGTCCACCGGCGGAATGATAAGTTCCATTCCCGGAGTAAGGTTGGACGGATTGTCGTTGAGCGTGGCTTCGTTGCTGTACAGGATGCTGTCAGGCTTGATGTTGTACTGCTTGGCAATCCCGAACAGGGAATCACCCGGCATGACGCGGTAGGTGATGGGTTCGCTGCTGGCCATGCCCGTGACGGTGGTCTTGAGCGCCAGGCTCCTGGCGATTCCAATATTGATGGGCTGAATGCTCGCCGACTCCGGCAGCCCAATGTCAGCCGGATCGTGCGGTGCGGTGACCGGCAGGTCCGAGGGGGCTGCGACGGAGGCCGAGCCCTGGGCAGTCCACCAGAAGGCGGCGCCCAGCATGGTTGCCACGATCAAGGCCGTGACTGCCCATGATAGCACGCTAAAACGGTGACGGTTCAGGATCTGTATAAGTGTGCCCATGCTTCAGTAAGTCCACGTGCGATGTTGCCCGCGCCCGGGCGCCAGGCGGAATGCCTCAGGCGGGAGCGGGAAGCCAGCTCGCTCGTATGGGATTAAGTATCCTCGGTCAGCGTCTCGAGGAAGTGTTGGTTATTCTTGGCGCGATCGAGGCGCTTCAGGATGGCCTCGGTCGCCAGGGTGTGATCCATGCCGGCGCCTGCCGGCGGGGGGCTGACCATCTGCGCGTACATACGCCGCATCAGCCAGACGCGCTGCAGGATATCCGGACCGAGAAGCAGGTCTTCGCGGCGGGTCGATGAGCGCTCGATGTCCACGGCGGGGAAAATCCGGCGTTCCTGGAGTTTCCTGGAGAGCAGCAACTCCATGTTGCCCGTACCCTTGAACTCCTCGTAGACGACGTCATCCAAGCGCGAGCCGGTATCGACGAGGCAGGTGGCGATGATGGTGAGCGAGCCGCCTTCCTCGATATTGCGCGCGGCGCCGAAGAAGCGTTTGGGCGGATACAAGGCCGAGGGATCCATACCGCCTGAAAGCGTCCGTCCGGAGGGGTTGACTACCAGGTTGTAGGCGCGCGCCAAGCGCGTGATCGAATCCATCAGGATCACCACGTGACGACCGATCTCGACCATGCGCTTGGCGCGATCCAGGGCGATTTCGGCGGTACGCACGTGTGACGTGACCGGTTCGTCGAAGGTGGACGCCACGACCTCCGCATCCACGGAGCGGTCCATGTCGGTAACCTCTTCGGGGCGTTCGCCGATCAGAGCCACCATGAGATGCACGTCGGGATATTTGGTCGAGATGGAATTGGCAATGTGCTTGAGGATCGTCGTTTTGCCGGCCTTGGGCGGAGAGACGATCAGTCCGCGCTGGCCTCGCCCGATCGGAGTCACGAGATTGATGAGTCGCGTCGAAAGCGTGTCATGATCGATCTCGAGGTCGAAGCGCACGTCAGGGAAGATCGGGGTGAGATTCTCGAAGACCGGCCGGCGGGAGGCCTCCTCGGGGTCGAGTCCGTTGACGCTTTCGACCTTGAGCAGGCCGTAATGCCGCTCAGATTCGCGGGGCGGGCGGACGTGACCGATGACCAGGTCGCCGGCGCGCAGTTCGTAGCGCCGCAACTGGGCCTGCGAGACATATACGTCCTGCTCGCTGATTCGGTAGTTGGCCGCGCGCAGGAATCCTATGCCCTCGCTCATGATCTCGAGCACGCCGCCGCGAAGTTCGATGCCCTCCTTCTGTGCCTCCGCCTGGCGGATCTGCACGATGAGGGCTTCTTTCTTGAGACGATTGAAGTTGTTGACGCTCAGATCCTTGGCGACCGAACGCAGTTTCGCAAGCGGTTCGTTTTCGAGCTCGAGTATTTTCATGTCCTTGGATGCCTTTTGGGAAAAGTTAGGTTGAAGCCTGCCCCCCGTGGTTACGGGCGCGGATCACAAAGGGATAAGCAGTTCGGGGACTCGACTCAAGGTGAGGCTGCAGGGAAATAAGCCAGATTGCCGTGCCGTGCACACTCGACTGTTTCCAAGCGGGGAGGTTGTGGGCATTATAGCACCTTCAGGTGGCGCTGGCAAGCGGGCCGGAAGGGGTATTCTGTTGACCGCTCTGCAGGTTCGACAGCCTGCTGTAAAGGCCGCCGGCCGCCCGGAGGCTCACGTGCGTGCCGCGCTCGACGATCGCCCCATGATCCATAACGATGATCTGGTCGAGCTGTTCCATGCCCACCAGGCGGTGCGTGATGAGCAGGCTGGTCTTGACGCGCATCAGGTCGAACAGGGTCGCGAGTACCTCCACCTCGGTGATCGCATCCAGATTGGCGGTCGGCTCATCCAGGATCAGCAGAGGGGCATCCTTGATGATCAGACGGGCGATGCCCAGCCGCTGGCGCTCGCCGGCGCTCAACCGCGCACCGTGCTCTCCGATGAGCGTTTCGTATCCTTTGGGCAGGCTCATGAGGAGGTCATGGATCTGGGCGCGACGCGCAGCCTGCTCCACTTCCTGGGCCGTGACGCCGCGTCGAGCGAGGCGCAGGTTCTCGTAAACAGATGTGTCGAACAAGTAGGGATGTTGGGATACGTATCCGATCTGGGCACGGACGTGATCGGGGCTGGAAGCCCGAATGGGCACCCCGCCCAGTCGAATCTCTCCTGAATCGTACTCCCAAAAACGAAGCAGCAAGCTGGCGAGAGTGGATTTTCCTGCGCCACTCGGACCGACAACCGCAATGGACCGACCGGTCTCAAGTCGGAACGACAGGTCGCGGATAGTGGGTCTGACGCGGCCCGGGTAGGCAAAAGACACGTTTGAGAACTCCAGAGACAGCAGCGGCCGGCGGAGGTCCGCCAGCGATCTGGACCCCGCGGTAGTTGCGGAAGCCAGCGGCGCGCCTAGCGATGCCGCGACGGTGGGCGGAACGTTGACCACCTCAAGCAGGCGATTTGCAGCCGCCTGGGTTGCCGGCCACATCTGTCCCGCGAGCGGGAGGGTCGACACCGCCTCGAACGACGCCTGGACGATGAGCGCCAGCGAGGCGAGCAGGATGCCGTTGATGCGCCCCGCAGTCACCGCCGGGATCACGAACAGCAGGGTCAGCCAGAGTGCCATATTGATCAGGATGGACGACAGCCCGGAGTGGAATCCGCTGATGCGGGCCATGAGGCGCTGCCCGGCGGCGTAAGCCGCGCCGGAGGTCTGCAGCCGCGCGATTCGATCGGCGGCGCGGCCAAAGGCCAAAATGTCGGCGAGGCCCTGGATCCCGTCCACAACTTGTGCGTGCAGGTCGGCCCGGTCGCCGATCATCCTGGCTCCCGGCCGGCGTGCGAAGGACCGGGCTGAAAGCGGCACGACGACGCCTGCCAGGAAGAATAGGCTGGCCAGCAGAACGGCTGCGGCGGATGCCTTATTCAGGATGAGCAGTATACAGGTGCCGGCAGCGACGACGAGGGCGGTGAATGGCGGAGCAAGCACGCGCACGTAAAGGTTTTCCAGTGTTTCCACGTCGGCCATGGCACGTGCGACAAGATCGCCCGCCTTAAAATCCAAGAGCCGCGCCGGCGCGAGCGGTTCCAGGCGCGAGTAGAACCAAACGCGAATGTTACGCAGCAGGCGGAACGTCACCGCATGCGAGACCAGGCGTTCAAGATACCGAAAGACGGCGCGTGATATGCCGAAGAGGCGCACACCGACGATCGCAACCTGCAGAAGTGCGATCGATGGATGGAGCGCAGCGGCCGAGATCAGCCAGGCGGAGGTGCCCATGAGTGCAACGCTGCTGCCGATCGTAAGACTCCCCAGAATGACGGACAATGCCACCAATCCCAACGAGCCCTTGAGAAATTCGAGCAGCTGCGGTAATACCGGCTGAGCGCCGGCTGGCTCTGCCCCATTCAACAGGGCAGGGGCGGGTACGGAAGAGCCGATTAGTTGCCTGCGGCCGATGCGTCCGCCCCGGGGCCCAGTCGGCTCGGGCTCGACGTTCGCAGCGGCGAATCGCAGCGATCCACCGGGGCTTGCGTCGATGAGCCGTGCATAGGCACCGCCCGTCGCGAGCAAGTCAGCATGTGCTCCCTGCTCGACAAGGCGTCCCTGGTGCAGCACGACGATCCGATCAGCGCGATAGACCGTATTCAGCCGGTGGGCAATGGTGATCACTGTGTGCCCTGCCGTGAGATGGCGCACAGACGCCTCGATCAAGGCTTCATTCTCCGGATCAAGGCTGGAGCTTACCTCGTCGAGGATGAGGATGGCGGCATCCATCAGGAAGGCGCGTGCCAGTGCCAGGCGCTGCGCCTCTCCGCTTGAGAGGCGCGCGCCGCCCTCGCCGACGATCGCGGCATAACCCTGCGGGAGCGACTCGATAAACTCGTCCAAATGAGCCAGGCGCGCGGCGCGGAGCATCTCGTCGTGACTGGCATCCGGTTTGCCAAGCCGCAAATTGGTGGCGATTGAATCGTGGAACAGGTGGGGGCGCTGTGGCACCCAGCCGATGAGTGTGCTGCGATCGCCGGCCAAGACGCTCTCCAGCGATTTTCCATTGAGCAGGATGTCTCCGTGCGTCGGTCTCATGAATCGCAGCAGAAGGCTTGCGAGCGTGGTCTTGCCGGATCCGCTTGCACCCACGAGGGCAATGTGCTCGCCGCGGCGGACCGCGAGGTCAATGTGCTCGAGCGCCGGCCAGTCGCGCCCGGGATATGTGTAGGACACATCCCTGAGCAGGACGGCCGGAGTTGCATCGTCGCCGGAACCCTCGGACTCTGGTCGTGAGCGGGAACCTTGGAGGTAGGACGAGTGTGCGGTCGACGGCGCGGCGACCGCCGCAGGCGCCGGGAAGTCCAAGATCTCGAAAATGCGGCGCGCGGCGGCCGTCCCGGCCATACCGGCATGAAACCGCGCCCCGAGCATCCGTAGCGGCAGGTAGAACTCCGGCGCGAGGATGAGCAAGAACAGCGCTTCACGAAAAGCCATGTGCCCGTACAGCAGCCGCAGGCCGACCTCAACAGCAATGATGGCCGTGCTGATGGTTGCCAGCAGCTCGAGGGCGAACGCCGAGAGGAAGGAGACCCGAAGCACCCCCAACGTGACGTCCCGAAACTGGTCGGCCACGCCGGCGATGTTTTTCACCTGCGCGGCGGACTGCCCGAAGAGCTTCAGGGTTGTAAGCCCCTGCAGGCTGTCCAGTAGATGGGAGGAAAGACGCCCCAGCGTCTCATACTGATGTTGGATCGCGACCTCCGCGGTGCGTCCAATCATGTACATGAAGAAAGGGATCAGCGGCGCGGTTAACAACAGGATGATTCCCGATAGAGGGTCAAGGGGGAATACAGCCAGCAAGATGGTGACCGGCACGAGCACGCTGATCACAAGCTGGGGGAGGTATTGGCCGAAGTACGCATCCAGAGCTTCGATGCCATCGACGGCTGTCGACGTGAGCTCGCCGCTGCGCTCGCCGCGGCTGAAGGCAGGACCCAGCTTGAGCAGGTGCGCAAACAGCCGCTCGCGAAGGTCGCGCTTGATCCGCACCGC
Organism: Chloroflexota bacterium; assembly: GCA_043805815.1. Lineage (GTDB taxonomy): Bacteria > Chloroflexota > Anaerolineae > Anaerolineales > Villigracilaceae > Fen-1038. Next base: position 20,760 of record JAZDHO010000017.1, on the reverse strand, counting down.
GACCTCGCTTGCGGCGATCTCTTGCAGCCAGAGCAGAACGCCGCGCGCAACGATCACACCCAGCAGCAGCCGCAGCCACGGCCACACGCTGGTAAGGGGCTGCTCTCCCAGGAACACGCCGTCCACCGTGGCGCTCAGGGCGTAGGCCTGTGCCAGGCTGCACAGTCCGGCCAACACACCACACCCGATCCCGACGGACAACACCAGGCGTGAGCTTTGGGTGAGGCGAATCAGCCTGCGGTGCATGCTTTGGGCGGATGATGGAGCCGCAGCGGCTTCGGGCCGCTGCGTCGATCATGGTGGAGTCGCGCGACGTCTAGTAGACGAGGGAGGCCTTCTTGGTGGTGATTCGCTTCCGAAAGACGTAGTAGGTCCAGCCCTGGTAGGCCAGGACTATCGGGACGAATATCAGGGCGACAACGCTCATAATGGCGAGCGTATACTGTGACGAGGAGGCGTTGTGGATGGTCAGGCTCCAGGCGGGATTGGTGCTCGAGATCATCACGCGTGGGAACATGAGTGTGAAGAATGCCACCTGGGTCAACACAATGTGCAGTCCGGTGAAGGCAAAGGCCCAGCCCTCGCGGCGCCGTTTGATGAAGTAGATGGTGAAGAGCAGTACGGCCACCGAGGCGATGGGCGTGATGCCCGGGTTGATGCCGATCTTGGTCGTGATGTCGGTGAAGATGTAAGTCGTCACGGCGAGCAGCAGCACGGTCGCGGCGGCGGCCCAGTAGACGCGGCTGGCTGCCCGGCGGGCGCGGTCGCGCAGTTCGCCCTCCAGCTTCAACGCGAGGAAGTTGGCGCCGTGGAGCAGGAATACTGAGACCATCGTCAGCCCGCCGATGAGGCCGTACGGATTGAGCAGGGTGATGAGGTTGCCGGTGAATATCATGTCGGCATTGATGGGCACGCCGCGGGCCAGGTTGGCGAAGGCCGTTCCGAACAGCAGCGATGGCAGGAACGATCCGACGGCAATCAGCAGGTCGAACGTACCGCGCCAGCGCGGGCTGGGATCCTTTGAGCGATATTCGAGCGAGATGCCGCGCAGGATCAGCCCAACCAGCAAGAGGAACAGGGCCAGATAGAAGCCGCTGAACATGGTCGCATACCAGTGGGGAAAGGCGGCAAAGGTCGCGCCGCCGGCGGTCAGCAGCCAGACCTCATTGCCGTCCCAGGATGGGCCGATGGTGTTGATGATGGCCCGGCGTTCCTCATCCTTCTTCCCCAGGAAGGGCAGCAGCATGCCGACGCCGAAATCAAAGCCCTCGAGGAAGTAGAAGCCGATCCACAGGACGGCTATGAGGATGAACCAGAGTATCTGTAGAGACTCGTGAGACATTTCGCCCTCCTGCCTAGTCTGGCGCGCCGATGGCGGCCGGGGCCAAGTCGACGGACCCGCGCATGGCCGCATCGGGCCCGGCGACGGCGTACTTCTTCATGAGATACACGTCGGCTGCGGCGAGGCTGCCGTACAAGACCACGTAACCGATCAGGCTGATCAGCAGATCGGTCGTGGTGAGATTGGGCGAGATGCCCTCCCTGACCGTGAGCAAACCCTGCACGATCCACGGCTGTCGGCCCATCTCAGTCAGGATCCACCCGCCGGTGTTGCCAATGTACGGCAGGACGATCACCCAGGGCACCCACTTGAGCCAGCGAGCCTTTTCGATACTGTGGGAAAGTGCCCAGAGGAAGAAGGCAGCCACGGCGATCATCGCCAGGCCGACCGTCATCATGAAGCGGAAGCTCCAGTAGGTGAACACCATCAAAGGGATGTAGTCACCCGGTCCGTATTTCCCGGCGTATTCCGCCTGAACGTCATACACTCCCCGAACCTCGCACTCGGAATTGTTGCAGGCAAGGAAACTCGTGAAGGCGGGCAGCCGCCAGGACCAGACCTCGCGTTTTCCACTCAGGTCTCCAATGGTGAGAATGGAGAAGGAGGCTGGCTGCTCAGTCTCCCAGAGCGCCTCGATGGCCGCCATCTTCATCGGCTGGGTGCGGTACACAAACTGCCCTTGCGTGTGCCCACCCAGGAAGACCAGGGCACCGGAGATCAGGCCGACGATGGCCGCCATATGGAAGGAGGCCTTGAACACATTCAGGTCCTTCCTGCGGGCCATGTGGTAGGCGCTTATGCCGAGGATGACAAAGCTGGCTGTGGCCAGGCCGGCCGAGATGGTATGCCAGAAGAAGATCCAGCCCTTCTCATTGGTGATGAGGGCAAAGAAATCGTTGAGCATGGGGCGGCTGCTGACCGGGTCGATGAAGTAGCCCACGGGGTGCTGCATCCAGCCGTTGGCCAGCAGGATCCACAGGGCTGAGAGGTTCGAGCCGATGGCCACGAGCCAGATCGAAGCCAGATGCATCTTCTCGGGTATCTTGCCCTCGCCGAAGATCCACACGCCGAGGAACGTAGACTCGAGGAAGAAGGCCATCAGGGCTTCGATGGCAAGCGGCGCGCCGAAGATATCGCCCACGAAGCGTGAATACTCCGACCAGTTCATGCCAAACTGAAATTCCTGGACGATGCCGGTCACAACGCCGATCGCAAAGTTGATCAGGAATAGCTTCCCCCAGAACTTGGCCATCTTGCGGTAGGCCTCGTCCCGGGTCTGGTAGTAGCGGGTCTGCATGAAGGCGACGAACCAGCCCAGACCCAACGTGAGCGGCACGAAGAAGAAGTGGTAGACCGTGGTCAGCCCGAACTGCCACCGGGAGAGAATGATCGGATCCATGAGCCCTCCCCAGAAGACGTGTGCGCCCATCGCCCGCTGCCTGACTGCTTCACGGGCGATACATGCGGCCACCGGCGCGCCGTTCTTCGTAGCCTCCCCGTCCGTGCCAACCCCCGAAACCCCCAGCCCCGGCAAGGCATTAGTGAAGAAAGCCGCAAGCTGGCGCCAATTCTATCCTGAATCGATCGCGGGCCCGTCCGTGGCACCCGCGGTTGCGGCAGGCATCACCGGTCCAGGCGGGCAAGGCAGGACTTCACCCACTGTGAGTCCATTCTTACCAGTCTGTTCTTCTTGAGATTCTCCTTCAGGATCCAGCGCACGTCCGGGTCGCTGCTCTTCGTCCACTTCTCGATGTAGCGCTTGCCGGCGTCAGGGTGGGCAGCGACTACGACGCTCCAGCAATACCCCATTCCCTGACGCAAGGTCTTGAATGGTTCCGAGTGGCGGTCACCAGCCGCGACCATCGAGGTGGTGATGAGATCCAGGATCCGCAGGACGGCGGCCGCCGTTGCCGGCGCCCTCAGAAGGCGGGGCTCGGCCAGGCCCGCGGCCGCCGCACGCTTCTCATGCCAGTTGCCCCGGCACCATTTGCGCATCTCCCGCAGGAGCAGTTGCATATCGACATCGCCCACATACTGCAGGGCCATGGCAACAGCCTCGCGAATGCGCCAACGCGAGTCGGACGCGTAGCCGCGCAGCAGCGGGAGCTGCGACCGGCTGCCGGCGGCGATGGACTTTCCGAGGGCAACCACGCCGCAGAACACGAGAAAGACCTCAGGCGTGTTCTCGGGAGCCTGCTCTGGACGGGCCGACAGAAATTCCCGGACCCGGCGGGCATCGGCCTCGTGGGCGACGGCCTGTGCGAGTTCGAGGTTGCCGCGCTGCCCAGGCAACCCGGATTCCTTGAGGAGGAAGGGGATCCAGTCCTCCAGGTCACGCAGACGGCGGCGATACTCATCGACTTTTGAGATGGTCGCCTCCTGGGCGCGGAGGGTGCATGGCCGCAGGCGTCAGTGATGCGCGCTAAGGAGAAACAACTATCTGCATGTAGAACGCATCGCCGAACGGCACGCCGTCGGGATTGACCGCCTGCCACTGGCATTCGTATGTGCCCGCAGCTGGGGGCGCGGTGAAAAGGATGGTCAGGGTCGCCTGGGTTCCGGCCCGGGCCGGATAGAGGGGCAGCGAGCTGTCGGCTCCCATGGAATCCCCGCCAACGAGCCTGAGCTGATAGCGCTCGTCCCAGTTGCACGTGCCGCTGTTGCTGACCTGCCAGCGCTTGTCGATCAATTGACCCGGCGCCATTGTGGTTCCGTCGGGAATCGTCAGGTCTTGGAGGTAGGTCAGATCATCGGTGCACGGAGGCGTTGGCGAGGGGATCGGGAGGGTTGGTACGGACTCCTGCTCAGGGCGGGAGGTGGGCAGCGCGCCCGACGGTTCCGGGGCGAACACGGGCGGCGCGGCTGCCATCGTCGGCGGAACAAAATAGGTTGGCGTTGCCGGCGGCGCGCAACCAGCCATGATGACAGTCCCCGCGAAACACGCCAACAGCGCCCGGGCGAACATGGAGATCAGTCGGGGCGTCCCCGCGCGGACGAATCGGAGCATGAAGCCCCGGCTGACAGACGCGTCAGGAGCGCTATTCCTGTGCCGCATCGCCGGCGGCGGATTCATCGGCACCATCGGCGCCCATATCGAGAGGCAGCGCGACCTCGCCGCTGAGCGCCTTCTGGCGAATCACGGTCTCGATCTCCGCCAGCAGTTCAGGGTTCTGCCGTATGTACTCCTTGGCATTCTCGCGGCCCTGTCCGAGGCGCGTCTCGCCGTAGGAGAAGAACGCACCCCGCTTCTGGACGATCTCGAACTGCGTGGCGAGGTCGAGGACATCGCCGGACTTCGAGATGCCTTCGTTGTACATGATGTCGAATTCAGCAGTGCGGAACGGCGGAGCCACCTTGTTCTTGACAACCTTGACGCGCGTGCGGTTGCCGATCACCTCGGCGCCCATCTTGATGGCCTGAATGCGGCGCACATCGAGACGGATCGAGGCATAGAACTTGAGCGCCTGGCCGCCCGTGGTCGTCTCGGGGTTGCCGAACATGACGCCGATCTTCTGGCGCAGCTGATCGGTGAAGACGACGGTGGTTTTGGTCTGGTTGATGGCGCCGGAGAGCTTGCGCAGCGCCTGCGACATCAGACGAGCCTGCTGGCCCATGGTGGGATCGCCCATGTCGCCTTCGATCTCGGCGCGCGGCACCAGGGCAGCAACGGAGTCGATCACGACCACGTCGACGCCGCCCGAGCGCACGAGCGTCTCGGTGATCTCGAGGGCCTGGTCGCCCGTATCGGGCTGAGAGATGAGCAGGTTATCGATGTCCACTCCGCACTTGGCGGCATATCCCGGATCCAAGGCGTGTTCCATATCGATGAAGGCCGCGGTGCCGCCGCGGCGTTGGGACTCGGCGACAATGTGTTGGCAGAGTGTGGTCTTTCCGGAGGCCTCCGGGCCAAAGATCTCCGTGATGCGGCCGCACGGGACGCCGCCCACGCCCAGGGCGATATCCAGCGAGAGGGATCCGGTCGAGATCGAGTCGGTTGTAAGCATGTTGTGGGCCTCGCCGAGCTTCATGATCGAGCCCTCACCGTAGCGCTTCAGGATGTCGCCGACTGCCTTTTCGAGCACGAGGCGTTTGGCGTTGTCCTGCTGAGGGGCGGCAGATTCGGTTGATTTTGAGGTGGTCGTTTTGCGTGGGGGCATCTAGGCTCTCCGGGAAGTGGGGTTGGCTGAGATATTCGTGTCCGGTGATGGAGGTTACTTCGAATCAAGCTCGAATGGGGCAGGTGGCGGCATTTGTTCCGCGAAACAAAAGAGGAACAAATGCCTTCGGCTGGGCGCGATGAGCCCCATGGAGGGTGTCGCAGTGGATCCGAACACCCCGCCAGTATAGCACATATGTTCAGTGCGTCAAGGGTGCCGAGGGCGCGCCGGCTGAAGGCTCCGAGGGAAGGTGTATCATGCTGACAGCACCAAGAATGGAACCAGGAGGAATGCGGTATGCACATCGTAATGGTCTCCCTCCACGTCAGACCCGAGAGCATCAACGAGCTCCTCGCTGTAACACTGGAAAACATCCGGGAAACGCTGAAAGAGGAGGGCGTAAGGCGCTTCGACCTGCTGCGCCAGGCTGAAGATCCGGCGCGCTTCCTCCTGGTCGAAGTCTACCTGCGGGCGGAGGATCATGCCAGGCACAAGGACACCGCGCACTACAAGCGCTGGGCGGCGGCTGCCGAGCCCTTGATGGTTGAGCCGCGCACGCGTATCGTCTATCAAAGCGTGTTCCCGAAGGAATCCGGCTGGGAATAGGAAGTCATGCGATTTGAATTCGCCACTGCGAACAGGATCATCTTCGGCGAGGGCTGCATCAGGGAATTGGCCCCGGCTGCATCGTCCTTTGGGCGGCAGGCGTTGTTCATACTCGGCAAGACAGCCAAGCGCGCCGCGGCCGCGATCCGAGCACTGCAGGATGCCGGGGTCCAGACCACGGAGTTCCACGTTTCGGCAGAGCCGACCGTCGAGCTCGTCCTGGATGGCCTGGAAAAGGCGCGCTCGAGAAAATGCGACATAGTGATCGGCATGGGAGGCGGAAGCGCGATCGACGCAGGCAAGGCGATCGCGGCGCTGCTGCCCAACCCCGGAGAGATCCTGGACTATCTGGAGGTTTTCGGAGAGGGACAAACACTGCCGAGTCCTTCGCTGCCGTTTGTGGCCATACCGACGACTGCCGGCACAGGATCCGAGGCGACACGCAATGCTGTCCTGACAGTGACAGAGAAACGCGCAAAAGTCAGCCTGCGCGGCCCCTCGCTACTGCCGCGGCTGGCGATCGTGGACCCCGCGCTGACGTATGATCTGCCGAAGGAGGTCACGGCCGCATCAGGCTTTGATGCCCTCGTGCAGCTCGTCGAACCGTTCGTATCCGTTGCCGCAAATCCGATGACAGACGCCCTGTGCCGGAATGGGATCCGGCTTGTTGCCCGCTCGATCCGGCGGGCGTACGAGGACGGCGCCGATCGGGAGGCGCGGGCGGCCATGGCATTGGCTGCACTTTTCAGCGGCATGGCGCTCGCCAACGCGAAACTCGGCGCGGTACATGGGTTCGCCGGACCGATCGGCGGCTCGTTCTCCGCGCCTCATGGGGCGATCTGCGCCAGGCTATTGCCGGTCGTCGTACAAGCGAACCTGATGGCCCTGCGCCGAAGAGAGCCGCAATCCAGCACGCTCAGGCGATTCGACGAGCTGGGCAGCTTGCTGACCGGCAGCGAGGCTGCCAATGGAAAAGATGGAGTAGCCTGGTTGCGAGAACTGTGCGCCGAATTCCAGATCCCGCCGCTGCGGACGTACGGATTGACTGCTGCCGACTTCCCAGAGGTCATCGCCCAGGCCGATCGATCCAGCAGCATGAAGGGAAATCCGGTGGTCCTGACCAATGATGAGCTGACCGGTATCCTCGAGCAAGCGCTCTAGCGCACGGGTATCAGGTCTTCAGGGACCAGGCGTCGGAAGCGACTCGATCTGCGGCGTGGGTGGAGGCCCAAGACTGAAACCGTCCTGACCGTGAAATGTGAAGTACGTAACCTGGCCGGGGTAGATGCGAATCCACTCCTGCTGTTCGGCATTGTCCCAGCGGAATGTGACTCGGTACAGGCCTGCCGGAAGATCGCCAAGGACCAGATTCTCCTGGTAGTAGGGATCGGGATTCACGGCTCCGGGTCCATACGTCCGCACGAGCCGCAGCTCACCGGACGCTGTATTCCGCACCTGCACATCCAGCAATTGCAGGCCGTTATTGCGCGAATCGGTGATGCGCCCGACCAACACGCCCCAGCCCTCGGGCGGCGCCATCCATAGCTCCGGGTTGTACGTGCTGTGGAAGGAGTTGTCCGCCCAGCGCACCTCGAAATGAACATGCGGGCCGGTGGTCGCGCCGGTGGCGCCGACCAATCCGAGCACGTCGCCGGTCTCGACGTGCTGACCGAGGACTGCAATGATCTCGCTCATGTGGGCATACACGGAGTAGAGCGGCTTATTCAGGCGGCCGAAATCCATGCGCAGCACAACAGCCATGCCGTAGGGATCCTTAATATCGCCCGGGGTTTCGCGGAACAGGCCCCAGTCCGCCCATACCACGGTGCCCGCGCCCGCGGCCAGGATGCGCGTGCCGTGGGGTGCGTCTATATCCACGCCGGTGTGGACGACGTCCTCAAAGAACACGCCGCCATAGCGGTAGCTCGCCAGCGGCCAATTGATCTCGTCGGCGGCGATGGGCCTGGCGAAGTAGAAGTGATCGTACGGGGCGATAGCCAACGGCACCGAATACAGGGGGGGTCGCCAATCGATCACGGGCGGTGAGTGCTGAGCGGGGAGCTCGATCTGAAAGGGCCCAAGGGTGGGTGTGGGCCTTGCAACGTCATCGAGGGCGGCCGCGGCGCTCGGCCCGGCCATGACTGGAGTGCGCGTTGGTGCAACCCTCGCAGTACCGCAGGCCGAGAGCGCCAGAGTGAGGGCGGCAGTGCATATGCGGGCCGACCATCCAGGGCGGTGCCGCGACGCGCACTTGTCGCGGGCCGCACCCAGTGTCGATCTCTCCAGTGCCCGAGCTGGCCTCGGATCTGTTCCGGCCGGCGTGCTGCGCGCTGAGTTCACGGCGTGGCCGAGGGGAAGGTCGGGATCACGGTCGGCGGCGTCGGCGTCGGCGGCAGGGTGCTCGTGGGGGGCAAGGGAGTTGGCGTCCGACTTGCCGTGAGAGTCGCGCGCGGTGTCCACGTTGGATACGGTGTGGTCGTGGGGCGCGGCGTGCGTGAGGGTGTGATCGTGGGCGGCAGCACAGCGGTCGCCGTGACCAGGGCCTCGGCCGGGTACAACTCGAGCATGGCCGAGTACCAGTCCAGGCCGCCGGTGTGCGCCAACTCACTGAAGCGCGCCCCCGCATAGTAAGTCCGCCAGCCCGGAAGGGCGGCGAGCCGATGCCAGCCGTACATCTCGGCGAGCGAAGTGAGGTCCAACCAATATCCCGGGGGCACTCGAACGTAGCTGCCGCCGGCCTCGTAGGCCCGTGGATCGAGCTGGTAGCGGGTGTTCAGATCCCAGGGCGGATCCGTCATCGGCGCGCCCTGCGAGCCGTCCTGATTCTGCACGCGAACAAATACGCGCCAGTAGGTCTGATCGCCAATATCCTCACGCGCCACCGAAATCCATCCGGCATTAAGCATCAGCGTATTTATGGCGAAGGCGCGGCCTGTGTAGAGCCAGTCCTGCTGGAGGCCCGGCTCAAGTGCGGCCGTGAATGGGACGAAAGTGTTCTCCAGGCTCGCCAGCGGATCCCAGCCGGTCTCCGCAATGACGCGCTCTCTCAGCAGTTCGAAAGACGGAGCAACCAGAGCGTGCAGACCCGCAGAGGGCGCCCGCACATCCTGCAGCGGCACGATATGCCAGCGTTTCGAGGGTACATCTGGCAGAGCGGTGATCGTTGCGGCGGACAAGGCCGGCGCGGTAACTTGCGCCGCCCTGAGGAAGTCCGCGGGGAGCGGGGTCGGCAGTGGGACCGCGGGCCAGACCAGGCCGCGGACTCGCCCGGGAAGCGGTTCCGGAAGTACGAGGGGCGTGCCAGCCAGGGTGTAGGCGCTCAACAATTGCTGCGTCGGTGCATCAATGACGGCGGACATCGTGGAGCCATCCGCGCTCCAAGCCGGCCACGTGCCGCTGCCGATCCGGATCGCCGAGACGCTGGGTCTTGCTGCGTTCCACACGTAGATCCCAGGATCACCCGGGCTCAGCGCCGCGGCAGCCCAGGCAAGGTGCGTTCCGTCGCGGCTCCAGGTCGGATGGCTTTCGGCGGCGCGCGCCGTGTTACTCAAATTGGTGAAGCGATCGGTTGTCCGGTCCAGGTCTGCGAGCCAGATCTCGGCGTCACCGGTACGGCTGGAGACGAACGCGATCTTGCGCCCGTCCGGAGACCACGCCGGAGAGTGATCTGAGGCGGGATGCTCGGTCAGCAGCACCGGCTCGGCGGCAGGGTCGGTCAGGGATCGGAAGAGGACATCCAGCTGGCCATCGTTGTAAGTCTCGTAGGCCAACCAAGCCATGTCAGGGGACCAGAATGGCGAACCATCGTACTCAGAAGTATTGGTGACCTGGGAGACCGCGGCGGAACGCAGATCCATGATGTACAGGTCCCAGAATCCGCCGCGATCGGAAGCAAAGGCAATCGAGTTGCCATCCGGACTGAGAGACGGTGTAATGTCGTGCCAATCGCCGGACGTAAGCCGCGTCATTGCCGCCGAGGCCAAGTCAAAGGCGACGAAATGTGCGTAGCCGTTCTCCTCCACGGATAGCAGCACCCATGGTTGGGCCAGATCGGCCTGGCCTGTGGGCAGAGGGGCTGCGGCAGGAGCCGGGGGCGCGACGGTGGCGGCCTCAAGCGGAGCGAGGGGTCCCGCCGTGGTGTACTGCACGCAGCCGGCCAGCCCGGCGGAGGCCATCATGGCAGCCACGAGCCCGGCGTACGCGACCAATGAGCGGCGTCCAGACCGTCTTTTCACCGTTGGGAAAGTACCTCAAAAACCCTGAAGACGGGCTCGACTTGAGGTCCGTCGGGATAGTACAGCCGCGCCTCCACCGTGAATGGGTTGGCAGATGCCCCGCGCAGGTGCATCGTCAATTCGAGTTTCCAGCTCATCGGCTCGACGATGCTGGCCGCGGCGACTTCGTCCCCGTTCGCATCCCTCAACGTGACCTCGATGTGCGGCCGCACCTGGAACGGCGTGAGGTGCAGGTCTACGCGCACGCGTTCGCCGTCCGGATACGGATCGACCTCCAGGGACTGGATGCGCGTCTCCTCGGGTGCCAGGCGCTGCAGATCGTCCTGGGGAAAGAAGAAATCCATGCGGGCATTATAACCAAGCGAAAATGCGCACGACGTTGCAACGTCGTGCGCATTCTGCTTCCCCGCATGGTTTCGTGGTTCCGAAGCCGCACCGGTGGGGTGTCAGCTCAGCCGTTCTTCTTCTGGAACTCCCGCATGAAGCTGGTCAGCGCCTCGGACGCCTTAAGATCCAGGGCATTGTACAGGGAGGCCCGCATGCCACCGACAGAGCGGTGACCCTTGAGCCCGATCAGGCCGTTCTTCTTGGATTCGGAGGCGAAGGCTTCCTCCATCTGCTCGGTGGGAAGCCGGAAGGGGATGTTCATTATGGAGCGCGCCGCGGGCTTGGCGTGTCCGCGGTAGAAACCACCGCTCTCGTCGATCGTCTTGTACACCAGGCCGGCCTTGGCCTGATTGCGCCTGGCAACGGCCGAAAGGCCGCCCAGCTGCCTGGCCCACTTCAGCACCAGCCCCGTGATGTAAATGGCGTGGCAGGGCGGCGTGTTATGAAGGGAGCCGCTGGCCGCCAGCGCTTTGTAGTCCAGCAGCGCCGGGAGATTGGCGGGTACACGCTCGAGCATGTCGTCGCGGGCGATGACGATCACGACGCCCGCTGGCCCGGCATTCTTCTGGGCGCCGGCGTAGATGAGCGCGTACTTCGATACGTCAATGGGCCGGCTGATGAAGTCCGAGGAGGCGTCGCAAACCAGGGGAACACCCGCGGCCGGCTCTGGTTCCGTTGTGAATTGCACGCCGTGAATGGTCTCATTGGATGTGAAGTGTAGATACGCGGCCTTGGCGTCAAGGTCGAATTTGGCCGGCAGGTCGTTGAAGCCCCCGGCCTCCATATTGGCGGCGAAGCGGGTGGTGCCTAGCTTCGCCGCCTCCTTGGCGGCGGTCTTGCTCCAAGTGCCGGTGACAACGTAGTCAGCGGAGGCGCCGGCGGGCCGCAGGTTCATGGGGATCATGGCGAACTGCAGGGAGGCGCCACCCTGCAGGAACATCACCTTGTAGTTGGCGGGGATGCCGAGCAGCTCGCGCAAGTCGGCCTCGCCGCCCTGAATGACGGCCTCGAATTCCTTCGAGCGGTGGCTGATCTCCATGACCGACATACCCGTGCCGCGGAAGTCCAGAAGTTCGGCCTGCGCCTGCTGCAGGACCTCCAGCGGCAGGGCGGCGGGACCGGGATTGAAGTTGTACACGCGATTGACGTTTGCAGACATCGACGGGCCTCCCAGGCAAGCACGGTAGCCGCAAAAGGCGCTGCCGTGAGATCCCCCTCCAGTCGCAGTTTCCAGACAACCATTATAGTCGTGCAGGCAATGGAACCGGCGTAACAATCAGCACAATTCCGCCCTGAAGAACGTCGTTGACACGCCGCGTCCCGGTCGTTAGAATGAATCCCGTGACAACGAACGCTGGTACGACGGGAGCCAGCCGGCGCGCCGGGCGGGTTCCTGTTGCTTTTTCGCGAGCCGACCGGGAGGGTCCACGATGAAGATCCTGATTTGCGATAAGACGGAAAAGGAAGCCATCGAGCAGATGCGAGCCGCGGGGCTGCAGGTCGATGTGCGCGACGACATCACGCCCGAGGAGCTTCCCAAGGTGCTGCCAGCCTACGACGGCATGGTGGTGCGCTCGCGGACCAAGGTGCGCCAGCCACTGATCGATGCCTGCCCGAATCTCAAGGTGATCGTGCGCGGGGGCGTGGGCCTGGATACGATCGATGCGGACCACGCCAGGTCGAAGGGAATCACTGTCATGAATACGCCTCTGGCGAGCTCGGCGTCCGTGGCTGAACTGGCGATCGCGTTCATGTTCGCGCTGGCCCGCTCCATCTATCAGGCCGGCGCCTCGATGAAGGCCCAGAAGTGGGAGAAAAAGCAGTTCGAGGGCATCGAGCTCGGCGGCAAGACGCTCGGACTGATCGGGATCGGCAACATTGGCAAGGAGGTCGCGCGGCGGGCAAATGCCCTGGGGATGACGGTGTTGGCCTATGACCCGTATGTCAAGACCGCGGATGGCGTGCGGATAGTTGCTCTGGACGAGCTGCTGACGGCGGCCGACTACATCAGCCTGCACCTGCCCCAGACCAAGGAATCGGCGGGCATGCTGGGTGCGGAAGCCTTCGGCAAGATGAAGGCCGGGGTGCGCATCATTAACTGCGCGCGCGGCGGGATCGTCGATGAGCAAGCACTCTACGAGGCCCTGACCAGCGGCAAGGTCGCGGGTGCGGCCCTGGATGTCTTTGGCGAGGAGCCGCCGACCGATTGGAGGCTGGTCCAACTGCCCAACGTGATCGCCTCGCCGCACATCGGCGCGGCAACCAAGGAGGCGCAGGGGCGCGTTGGTGCCGAAGTGGCCCAGAAGCTGATCGATTTCGCCAGCCACATGCAGCCCGCTTGAGTGGCGGGCGCTCGAGATTTCCTGCGAGCCACCAACCTCCTGATGCCCGGCGGCCGGCTTGCCGCGCGAGGACAACCACTTGAAGATCTACGATGATATCGGCGTGTGCGTCCCTGAGATCTTCCTGCCCAGGGCGGGCACGGACTTAACAAAATGGGCGGTGATTGCCTGCGACCAGTTCACATCCGAGCCCGAATACTGGCGCAAGGTCAGGGAATTGGTGGGCGAGGCGCCATCCACGCTGAACATGGTGCTTCCGGAGATCGAACTCGAGGCACCGGGCAAGGACGAGCGCGTGCGCAAGATCCAGCAGGCAATGCATCAGCACCTGCACGACGGTCTGCTCCAGGCCCGCGAGGGCATGATCTACGTGGAGCGCCGTCTGGGCGGGAAGATGCGCAAGGGGCTGCTGCTGTGCCTCGATCTCGAGCGCTACGACTACTCGAAAGGCTCCTCAAGCTTGATCCGCGCGACGGAGGGGACGATCATTGAGCGACTGCCGCCGCGCATGGCCGTTCGGGAAGGCGCTGCCCTGGAGCTGCCTCACATTTTGGTGCTGATCGATGATCCGGAGCGCACGGTGATCGAGCCGCTCCAGGCCGCGCTGGCGAACCGCGAACCTCTGTACGACTTCGAGCTGATGCTGGACAGCGGGCACCTGACGGGATACGGCCTCGACGAGCCGGCACAGGACGCCGTGATCGGCGCCCTGCGGAAGCTGGCCAGGCCGGATGCCTTCCGCCTCAAGTACGCGCTCGAGCAGAGTGCTCCAGTCCTGCTTTTCGCCATGGGCGACGGGAATCATTCACTGGCGACCGCCAAGGCCGTGTGGGATAAGCTGAAACCGCGCCTCGGCATGCATCACCCCGCTCGCTACGCCCTGGGGGAGATCGAAAATGTGCACGACGAAGGCTTGGAATTCGAGCCCATCCATCGAGTGCTGTTCGGGCTGAAAACAGACCTGAAGACCGCGTTGCGTTCACACTTCGGCGCCCGCCTCGCGTATCACGGCTGTGCCTCGGCGCGGGAAATGCTGACGCGAGTTGACTCGGCCGAGGGAAGCGCCCAGGTGATAGGCCTGGTCCAGGGTGAGGGTGGCGAACCCTGCGGCGTGATCGAGATCGCACAGCCGACCTCCAACCTTGCGGTGGGAACGCTGCAGGGATTCCTGGATGCCTTCATGCAGCACGGTGGGGCGGAGAAGATCGACTACGTGCACGGCAGCGAGGTGGTTGAGAGACTGGGAACACAGCCGGGAAACGCGGGTTTCTACCTGCCGCGCATGGGCAAGTCCTCCCTGTTCAAGACCGTGATCCTGGACGGCGCGCTGCCGCGCAAGACGTTTTCGATGGGGGAGGCGCGCGAGAAGCGCTTCTATATGGAGGCCCGCAAGATCGCGTGAGAGCGCCTCAAGAGATCGCGGATCGCAGACGAGGCGCGGCGCACTGCCGCGCCTCTTTGGCTTGCTGCAGGGATCAATACCGGCGGGCCCTGAGGTGTTCCAGAGCGCGCCCGAAGTCCTCAGGGTAGGGGGCCGTGCAAGTGGTCGGCTCCTTGCTTTCCGGATGCGTAAACGACAGGGTGAACGCGTGCAGTGCCGGACGGGCAATGATCTCAGTGGCAGGGGCGCCGTAGAGCGAATCGCCCAGCAATGGGCAGCGCAACGCCGCGGTGTGCACGCGCACCTGGTGCGTGCGCCCGGTGAGCGGACGAGCCTCGAGGAAGACGTGCGCGCGAAAGCGCTCCAGAACCCGAAACGTTGTGCTGGAGGCCTTCCCATGGCGTGGGTCGATGGCCGTCCGATGCTTATGACCGACGTTGCTGCGAAGAGGCTGCCGCGCCGTGCGCTCATCCCAGTCCGGAATTCCGTTGGCGATGGCGTGATACACCTTCTGGGCCTGGTGCTTCTCGAACTGAATGCTCAGTGATCGATGTGCCTCAGCAGTGCGCGCCAGCACCAGCGCGCCGGAGGTGACCTTGTCAAGTCGGTGCACGATCCAGATGCGCCCGTGCTGGGCTTCGAGGATCTTGACGAGGTACTCCGA
Organism: Chloroflexota bacterium; assembly: GCA_043805815.1. Classification (GTDB taxonomy): domain Bacteria; phylum Chloroflexota; class Anaerolineae; order Anaerolineales; family Villigracilaceae; genus Fen-1038. Next base: position 5,646 of record JAZDHO010000017.1, on the reverse strand, counting down.
GCCCTCCTGCCAACCGTCCGGCAGCACCGGAAGGCCGGCGGGCTTGTTAACCACCAGCAGGGCCCCGTCAATCAAGAGAATGTCCATTGACTCGAATGTACCATGCCAGAAGAATGCCGGACCTCGGCGGGCGCGGACTTCTTGGGCTCTTGAGGATCCTGCCGGCTCCCCGAACCTGTTTGGTCCAAACCCTCGACATTAACGTTACGTCAGGGTCCATAGTGGGGTCGAAGATCAGGCATGTACACCGTCAAGCAGCTCGCGGACCTGGCAGGCGTGACGATTCGCACCCTGCATCACTACGACAAGATCGGGCTTCTCAATCCCTCCTCGGTTGCCGGCAACGGCTACCGATACTACTGGAGAGGAGGCCCTGTACCGCCTGCAGCAGATCCTCTTCGGCCGCGAGCTCAGGGTCCCGCTCGATCAGATCCGGCGCATGGTGGACAGCCCGGATTTCGACGTGCTGGCGGCGCTTGGATCGCACGGCTCCGCGCTGCAGGCCGAGGCAGGCAGGATCAAGCGGTTGGTCCGCATGATAGACGTCACCACACAACACTTGAGAGGCAAAGGTTCCATGAGTCACAAACAATTATTCAAGGGTTTCACCGACGAGGAGCAGGAGAAGATGGCCGAGGAGGCCGCGCAGCGCTGGGACTCGGACACTGTCCGTGAGTCCAACGCCAGGTGGAAGCAATACCCGCCTGAAAGGAAGCAGCGCATCCTGAACGAGGGCAACTCCCTGCACACGGATCTGATCGCTGCCATGGCTGAAGCACCGTCGAGTCCAGAGGTCCAGGAGATGATCGCCCGCTGGCACGAGCATTTGCAGCACTTCTGGTCGCCCAATGACGAGCAACTGCTCGGTCTGGCAGACTCGTACGACGGTGACCCTCGGTTTCTTGCGAACTTCGAAGGCATGAGGCCCGGTGTGGCATCCTTCATGCGGGAGGCCATCCTGCAGTACGTTAAGAGCCGAAAATAGGAAACACGGGAGGTGTGCCCCGCGCCTCCCGTGTGCATCGCCCCATAGGGGGATGCCTCGCCCCCTCTAGGTCACCGGCAATCGCTGAAGCGGATGTTTCTCGAAGCGCCTTTCCGCCACCACGCGACCGAGCCTTTCCATAGCCTCCCAGACGTCCTGGAAGGAAACATACAACGGCGACAGGCCCAGGCGGAGATTGTCCGGCTCGCGAAAATCGGGGATGACGTTCATCTCCTCGATCAGGGCTCGATTGATTCGGTACCCGTCGTGATGGCGCAGACTGATGTGCGAGCCTCGTTTCCCAGGATCGCCGGGAGAGCCGAGCGAAAAGCCCAGCGATGCCAGCCGCCGCTCGCTCAGCCCGATGGCGTATTGGCTGAGGGCGACCGACTTCTGCCGGATGCGTTCGATGCCGGCCTCCAGCAGCGGCGCCAGCCCCTCTTCCAGGGCGATCACGGAGAGGATCGGTGCTGTGCCCGTAAGGAAGCGCTGCACTCCCGGAGCGGGCTGATAGTCCAACCCGAAGGTGAACGGCTGGGCTTCCCCCCACCATCCCCATATGGGCGACTGCGCCTCCGGCTGCAGAGCCGTCCTCACGTAGAGGAAGGCCGGAGCGCCGGGACCGCCGTTCAGATACTTGTAGGTGCATCCGATGGCGAGATCAACGCCGCAATCGTCCAGTGCAATGGGAACCACGCCTGCCGAGTGACTCAGATCCCAAAGCATCAATGCGCCCGCGCGTTGCGCCAGGTCGGAAACCGCTCGCATGTCATACAGGTAGCCGCTCTTGTAGGTTACGTGTGACAGCGTGACCAGGGCTGTGCGCTCGTCGATCGCAGACGCGAGTGCCTCGAGGTCGGGCGTGATGCCGTTGTCGCGGGATCCGATGCGCACGATCTCATGCTGACCGCCCAGCATCCGGACGAGGCCCTGCAGGATGTACAGATCTGAGGGGAAGTTGAGGCTGTCGGTGATGATCCGTGACCGCCCGGGCCGGAGCGCGAGGGCAGCAGCGGCGAGCTTGAAGAGATTCACAGACGTCTGATCGCTGACGATGACCTGTCCTGTGCCCGCGCCCAGCAGCGGAGCGATCAGCTCGCCGATGCGCCTTGGCGCTTCCCACCAGCCTTTGTTCCAGCCTCGAATGAGGTCCGCTCCCCAGTCGGTCTCCACCGCCTGCTGCATGCGCGTCGCGACGCCGCGTGGCGGGCGCCCAAGGGAGTTGCCGTCAAGATAGATGAGGTCCGGATCGAGCATCACAAAGCGGCTGCGGAAGCCCGCCAGCGGGTCGGCGTCGTCCATCGCGGCCGCGTATGCTCGAGTGGTATCCTCGAGGTTGGACATGAGACCTCTCGCGTGGGGCTGAGTTGCCGGTCTGGCAGGACCAGGCCTCAGGCCTGGTATGTGTAGAAGCCTTTGCCGCTTTTTCGGCCCAGGAAGCCTGCATCCACCATGCGCCGGAGCAAGGGCGCCGGGCGGTACTTGTCCTCTCCCAGATCGCGCTGCAGGACTTCCATTGCCGACAGGACCACGTCCAGACCGATCAGGTCCGCCAGGGCCAGGGGACCAATGGGATGGTTCATTCCGAGCTTCATGACGCTATCGATGGCCTCGGGCTTGCCGACGTTTTCCTGCACGGCAAAGATGGCCTCGTTGATCATGGGACACAGGATGCGGTTCGAAATGAAGCCCGGGGAGTCGTTGGCCTCTACAGGCTCCTTGCCCATGGACTTGCATAAGTCCATCACTGTCCGCGTCGTCTCATCGGAGGTTCCCAGGCCTCGGATCACCTCCACGAGTTTCATCAGCGGCACCGGATTCATGAAATGCATTCCGATGACCTTATCGGGCCGGCGCGTGGCCGCCGCGATCCTGGTGATGGATATGGACGAAGTATTGGTTGCCAGAATCGCCTCCGGGCGAGCCACCGCATCCATATCCTTGAACACCCTGACCTTCAGGTCGGGATTCTCGCTCGCGGCTTCGATCACGATATCGGCTGCAGCGGCACGGGCCAGATCCGGTACGAAGGCGATGGCATCAGCCCGGGCCTTCTGTTCCGGGGTCAGCGCGCCCTTTTCCACGAGCCGGGCCGTCGACTTGCTGATGGCCGTGCGCGCCTTCACCAGGGCGTCGGGAACCACATCCATGCAGCTGACGTCGTACCCGGCCGCGGCTGCGACCTGAGCAATGCCATTCCCCATGGTCCCGGCTCCCACTACAAAAACGTGCTTGATGGTCATGTGCTGTCCTCCATTGACGACCCGTCACTTCTTCTTCCATGCCTCGTACGCCTGCTTCATCTGTTGAACGTGATCAGGGATGTGGCGGGCGTAGATGCCGAGCCATGTGTCGAACGTGTAGGGCTCCTGGTACTCGGGATGCGTGACCGATTGGCTGAAGACTCCGGCAGGCAGGGACTTGAGCAGACGATACGTGGTCTGTCGGGCAAGCTTGATGACCAGCAGCGAGTCATCCGCGTTCTGATCCTGATAGTTCAGCGCCCTGGCCCACCTGGCCTCTTCGTAGCCCATGAGACTGCTTCCGGGCTCAACGATCAACTTGCGGATCCGCAGAGCGGCCATGGACTCGCTATCGCCCAAGTGCACAATGATCTCGTGCACCGACCAATCCTCTGCAGACGGTTTGAAGCCCCACGCTTCGCGCGGGATCTCCTCCAGGGCTGTGCCCAGCACATCGTACCCTCGGCCATACTCTTCGATCTTCCTGCCTCGTTCCTCCGCATCCATTGCTCCGCGCTCCTTTCGCAATATCGCTCATATGCAAGGCCTGCTCAAGCACGACGCAAGCCTAGATCATTTCCACGGCCATTGCTACTGCTTCACCGCCGCCGAGGCACAATGAGGCAATGCCCCTGTTTAGCCCCCTGCCCTTGAGCGCGTGCAACAGCGTTGTCAGCAACCTGGCGCCGCTGGCGCCCAACGGATGTCCGAGCGCGATCGCACCTCCGTTGACGTTCACCTTGTCCCAGTCCCAGCCCTCATCCGTCAGTGCGCGCCCGTCGGCCAGGACCTGCGCCGCAAAGGCCTCATTCAGTTCGATGAGGTCCACCTCATCCAGCCGCCAACCGATCTTCTTCAGAAGCTTGGGGATGGCGTGCGCCGGAGCCGCAAACAGGTACTTCGGCTCAACCGCGGCCTGCACGTACCCCACGACGCGTGCCATCGGCTTCAGATGATGCTCTTCAGCGTACCGCAGCGAGGCGATCACCGCGGCCGCGGCGCCGTCATTCATGCTGGAGGCATTGCCGGCGGTCACTTTGCCATCCGGCTTGAAGGCAGCCTTGAGCTTCGACAGCGACTCGATCGTGGTGTCCTTTCGCGGACCTTCATCCACAGCGATCGTTGTCGTCTCGCCCTTGCGGCCGGATATTTGCACCGGCACGATCTCGGCCTTGAATCTACCGGCCTCTTGGGCCGCAACCGCCTTCTGATGGCTCTGGAAGGCGAAGCGGTCCATCGATTCGCGTGTGACTTCGTACTCGTCAGCGATGAACTCGGCTGCCATCCCCATCCCCCAATTCTCAAATGGATCCCAGAGTCCATCGTGCAGCAGGGCATCCGTGAGGGACTGGTGCCCGAATTTCAATTCGCCCGAGCGGCCCGAGACAAGGAAAGGCGCACGGCTCATGGACTCAAAGCCGCCGGCAACCAGGAGGTCGGCATCTCCGGCGCGTACGGCCTGTGAAGCCAACATCGCCGCTTTCAGACTCGACCCGCAGACCTTGTTGATGGTCGTTGCGCCCACGGAGCACGGGATCCCTCCCCAGATGCTCGCCTGGCGTGCTGGCGCCTGCCCCACTCCGGCCTGCACCACATTCCCCATGAGCACTTCGTCGACCTCTGACGGATCCACGCCCGCTCTCTCGATGGCAGCCTGAACCGCCGTCGCGCCCAGTCGGGTGGCGGGTATGCCGCTCAGCGAGCCCTGAAATCTTCCGCTCGGCGTACGGGCGGCGCTCAGGATGACAGCCTCTGCCTCTTTGCCCATGAGGTCTCCTTTCTGTGATAGGAGCACATTGTGATATGCGGCCCGTCTCGCGCAGGCGCAGCACTTACTTGGCGCCCAAGGGCTGCATGAAGGTCAGGTTCCACGCTCCGTCCGATCCTTTTTCGACCGTGGTCTCGGGTGTCACCACGATCACCCAGGTATGCCCGGGCTTGAGCCGCGCCGCCTCGCCGTTCTTCTGCAGGAACTGGATCGGTCGGCCGGCTTCGTCTTCCTCATCCCTCGTGTTGCTCCAATCGACATCGAGTGCAAGGCCGTCGCGGAAGAGGATGCCCTTCCCCGTCCTGCCGGGATCCAGATGGATGTCCAGATTCGTCGGCGTGATTACCTGGTGCTTTGCGAATACCACGATCAGGTTTTGAAAATACAGCTGACGCCCCGTCAGTCGGTCGGTCTCCGGATGCAGAATCCCGGCCTGCTGGCGCTCGGAGGTGTCAACATAGCGGAGGTATGACTGGCTGGGTGCATCGTAATACCAACCGGACTGATTCTGATAGGAGAAGTACACGTCAAGCGCCGTCGCAGGCACACCGTCCGAAGGCGGTTCATCAGAGAACTGGTATCCGGAGTAGTCAAGCTCAGAACCAGACCGCCGTTGATTGGCCTTGGCGATCGACCGCAGTTCCCGGAGG
>JAZDHO010000016.1:0-3227 GCA_043805815.1 Chloroflexota bacterium | reverse complement strand
ATCGAGATGGTGCGCCGAATGTACGAGGGTGTTAGAAATCGGCCTTTGAATGGCCTATGGGCAGACCCATCCTTCTTGGATGAGTGGAGAATGGATCCGAAGCCGCCGTGGCTAGGCAGCGCGCTCCAAGCGCCAGCCGGTCGTGCGGGTGTCGGCGAAAAGGATACTTTCGACGCTCGCCGGCATCGTCACTACATTTTGGGCTGATTGGGGACATGAAAGCTGATTATATACATCATTCGGCCGTCTGCCGCCGATTCCTTGGTGAGGGCGCCATTCGTTCATCCAGGTCATGAATGACGAGCAGAGCTCTGTGAGATGGTCGAAGCCATGAATCAATGGCACTCGCCGTAGCCATTCATATTTGGTAACTGCTCAGGATGCATCCCGGGGCCGGATGGCTCCTGAGGTAATAGGGCGGCGGCATGTTCGCGGTTGCCGATTGGGTGAAGGCTAGGAAGTGTTGATGGCGGGGACGAAGGGGTCGCCGCTAAAGACACGGCGCAGGGCGTCGAGAGCCTTGAGACCGTTCTTGCGCGCCGTGGCAACATAGCCGCGGATTCGGCAAAAGTCCACGAGCGCGTCTAGGCTTCGGAAGGTGCCGGAGATCTTCTGGCGCAGCTTCATCATGCGCAGATCGCGTTCCGGGAGGTTGTTGTCGAACGGGACGGAAAAGTCGCGCATGAAGGCGAGGATGCCATTGGGGTGGTCCCGGAAGCGGTGGAGTAGGTTACGGGCTTTGCTCTGCTTTCGGCGGCCGCGGCGCTTGGCGCCATCCGGCGGTTTCGGGGCCGGGTTCTGCGCGTAGCCCGTGTCCACGATTTCAAGGTAGCGGGCGTGGAAGCGGTCGAGGTCAGCGGCCTGCAGGGCGGACAGGCCGGCCTGCCGGGCGGTGGCGACCGCCGTCTTGATCGCCAGCAGATGGTCGATCATGGTTTTAGCCCACGCCTGAGATTGCTCCTCCCACAGGAAAACGAGCTCGCGCAAGAGATGCGCGTTGCAGAATGCGTGGTCGCAGTCATACTTCAAGTAGGAGTCCCAGAAGTCGTGGACGGCGCGGCCCTTGAAGTTCGGCAGTACGCCGGCGGCGTCCATGGCCTCGCGCCCGCGTTTGTCATGGGCGAAGTACCAGGTCAGCCAGCGGGTCGAGACGGTGTGCAGCCAGTGCAGCGAACCGGTGGCACGGACGCCGGTTTCGTCGAAGCCCGCCACATCGGCGGCGGAGGCCTGTGCGCGGATGAGGGCATCAACCGGTTCCAGCCGCCGGGAGCAAGCGGAAGAGAGGTTGGCCAGCGTTCCTTCGCTGAACGTGTCGCAGGCGAAGAGGTCGCGCATGATCTCGGCCAGCCGATCGAAGGGCAGCAACTGGTACTCCTTGAGATAGACGGCGACGCTCTTGATTCGAATGCCGTACTGCACTGGGGCCGTGACCCCAGGCGGAAACGCAGCGCGGTTGACGCAGCCACAGGCGCAGGTCTTGACTTCGGCTTGGTGCTCGGTGACCTCCAGTTTCGGCTCGGGCAGATCGAAGACCTGACGGCGCTCGACGCGGTCCGGCGCCTGTCCGGCCAAGGAACGCTTGCAGCCCGAGCACTGCTTCACCGGGTGGGACACCGTACGATCCGGCTTCTCCACCATGCGCAACGTCTGGCCCGGATGGCCGGGCTGTCCGCCGGTGGGGCGATCGCTGGGCAGGCGCAGACTCTTCGGCTTAGGCTTGGCGAGGCCGTCGGAAGACGGTGGCTTGCTGCTATTGTGGGAGTCCTTGGCGGCCTTTTCCTCCAGCGCCTGAACCTTCTCGTGCAGAGATTGGCATTCGCATCGGAGGGCGGCGTTCTCCGATTTCAGCGCGGCGGCCTCCGCCTTCAACACATCCAGTTCGCGTGACAACTCGCAGAGCATCCGCGCCGCCGCTTCGGGATCGGTCCGGCAGATCGTCAATGCACGTTCCTGGTCGATCATGCACCCAACTCCCGCCGGAAGTCAGCGACGAGCGGATAGAGATACACGTCCTTGACCGCGGCGCGGATGCGGTGCTCGCGGTCGTTGCGCGAGCGCCCCCGCGTCATCCCGACTCGCAGCCAGTTGGCCGCCCGGTAGCAGGTCCCCTTGAAACGGCTGCGGTCCACGAAGGTTTCCAGCGCATGTACGGGATGCCCGTACTTCGCCTGCCAGTCGGCGCGAATCCGGCGTGCGATCAGGCCCAGCACATGGCTGGCCAGATGCGGGACCTCGACCCAGGCAGGGATGAGAAAACGCGTGTTACTGGTCAGGCACTGGAGGTTGCGCTCCCGCACGGCGCGATCCCAGCCGAGGAAGGCGTCGCGGTCCGCGCACTTCCAAGCAGCCGAGCCGAATAGCGCACAGCCTACAGGCCGTCCCGTGCGGTCGCGCACCAGATACCGCATGTTCTCGCCTACCGTGTTGCGATGTCCGAGATAGTGATAGCGACTCAATAGACAGTTGAACAACAGCAGGTCTGCCGATCCGGGCTCGACGATGCTCACGGCCAGAGGCCGCAGATCGCGCAACGCGCAATGGATTGACTCGGTTGCATGAGCCACAAGGGATGGGTTGCGGAACCCGTTGGATGAATGACACCGCCGCTTCGGCAGTTGAATGAGCCCGGCACGTTCAAGCTTCAGCAGTAGTGTGCGGGCCGCCATATCCTTAAATCGACCCTGCGCATTGCGCCAGTCCCAGCAACGGCAAAGCTCCTCGCTGATCCGCGTTCGGCACCAGTCCCCGTGTTCCGTCAGAAGAGATCGAATCAGCCCGATGTCTTCGGCGCGTAATTCCCGTCCTTGAATGACCATGACTTCTGCCATGGTTTACAGACTACAGCATTCCCACGCACGAGTCCAGCAGAAAATAATTCCCTTTCTTGCTTGCATTCGTGGGGAGGGATATACTTCTCGCCAGTCAATTGTGGCTCCATCGTGGGGCTACCTGAGTAGTTACGATTTTTCTATTGATGTCATCGGATCGTGAATCGGGACATCGTTACTAAATCGAATATGAAAGAACGGCAATACTGCTCTTGTAATAAGATCATGCATTTCCTGCGCCACACATGCGGTCTCTACGTGCCCCGCGACGGTGCAGAAGCCATGGCCGGAAGGCCTGCACAAGGAAGCTCACGGTGGGTTCTGACTACGGCGATGCTCATCACTGCCTGCCTACTAACCCAATGCAACTCGGATACTACACCCTCTGCCACAAATGAC
>JAZDHO010000015.1:0-2117 GCA_043805815.1 Chloroflexota bacterium | reverse complement strand
GTGCACCTGGATCAGCAAGCGCACGGGCTGCTCGCACTCGGGGCGGCGCGGCCGGATCTCGCCGGATCCCTTGCGGCTGCCGATCAGCCGGTCGGTCCAGGAGGAGCCGGTCACGCGATCCCGATAGGAGTAGCGGGCGAGCCGCTCATTCCACGAGGCGGCGATGGCGCCCGTGAGGCGCGGCGCACGCTGGCGAAGATCGGCAAGTTCTTTTTCCCGCCCGAGCTTCTGCGCCATGTTCATCAGCGCGGAGGCTTCCCGGAAGAGCAGCGACTCGAGCTCGGGATTGAGCAGGGTTTGTATGTTGAGGGACTGGGACCACGGATACCAGACGTCGAAGAGCGGGTTTTCGTCGAGGCCTGTCTGGAGGACATGTTCCCATTCGGGGATCCCATCCCCATCGCTGTCACGGCTCGAGGCGAACCAGGCTTCGAAGAACGCCATGAGCTTCGGGAAGGCGTCGGCCAGGAAACTCTCGTCCTGCGCCTGCATGTAGTAGTCCCAGGCCAGGCTCGCCAGCAGCGGCGCGGCCAGGAATCTTGAGCGCTGACCTGCCAGGCCCGGCTTGGCGTCGATGCTTCCGTCTGCCGCCTGCACGCTGAGGAAGTTCTCGATCAGGCCGCGCTTGAGTGCCGGCGCCGCCGGCAGCAGGCCGGCGAGATAGTATGCATCGAACGGCGACTGCCCATTCCATGACGGGGCGTAGTCCGAACCGTCGCCCGCGGGGCTGAAGCCATCGTCGGGCCCACGCGTGCGCACGCAGGATGCCTGCGGCAACTGCCGGCCCCCGGGGAGGAAAACGCCGAAGGCCGCCTTTTGGGCGAATGCAAGTGCAGCATCCCAATCAGGATCGCCGGTGTGGATATCCAGCAGGTGGCTGGCATTCAGGAGCTCGATACGTGCCCGGTCCGCATCCCAGTTTCGGGCGGCCGTGCGCCGGGCCAGCTCAAAGGAGGCCACGTCTGCGGCTTGTGCGGCGCAGGCCCAGGTGAGGCTGCGCGTGATACCGGCCTCAAAATCGAGGCCCACGCCGAGTGACGGATGCGGCCCGGGACCCTGCTTGGGGCCGCCGGTCATGAACACCACGGGCTGCAGTCCGCTGGTGCTGCCGGCCAGTACGCGGACCATCTGCTGTCTGGAAGCGCCAAGGGACTTGCCGTCCAGCGGGCTGAGCAGAGCGCAAAGCTCGAAATCCAGATGCCGCGGAAACGTGGTGTGATTGGCAAATCTCAGGCGGCCGGCCAAGACGTGCGATTCCGGGACCCAGTATTCGGCCGTGACCTGGATGCCTTCCACGGGAACAAAATCGAGCATCAGGAAGTTGGGATAGAAGCGGAGCACGCGGGGCGGCTGATGGAACGCGGCGGGATCGGTCACGCTTTTGCCGGCCTCCGTGAAACGGTAGAAGAGGCGCATATTGCGCGCCCGCAGGCCGTACGTGGTCCGCACGGAGAGGCTGGGAGGCTCACCGCCCGAGAGGTTCAGTTCCCAGATATGATCGTTGGAGTAGTCGGGAGCTCCAAAGCGCATGTCCGCGCTGAGTGTGAGCGACAATGGATCGCCCGCCCGAAGTGACCATTCGCGCATCCGTTTATTGTACGGTTAGAGGCGCGGCAGGTCAAAGGGTATAATTCCATTTTCATTTTGCGATGTACGCCTGGCAAATGATTGGCGCCCGGGTGTGCGGACACACGCAACACCACCCGCTGGTTGGCTCGCCAGCTTGCGGATCCACAGGAGAGAGGCAGATGGGCAGGTATTTTGATGAGTTCCGGGTGGGGGAACAGATCATCACCGAGTCACGGATCGTCACCGAGCAGGACATTCTGACGTTCGCCGGGCTCACCGGCGACAACAACCGGATTCATACCGATGCCGAGTTCAGCAGGGCCGGCCCTTTCGGGCAGCGCATCGCGCACGGATTACTGGGACTCTCCTTCACGATGGGGCTGGCCTGGCGCACCGGCTTCCTGGACGGCACGGTGCTGGCCTTCCGCGAGATCAACGAGTGGAAATTCGTCAAGCCGGTTTTCATCGGGGATGAGATTCGCGCAGAGCTGAACATCGTTGAGGCCAGGTCGTTGCCGCGCATCGGCGGCGGCTCGGTACTGCTGCAG
>JAZDHO010000014.1:0-46457 GCA_043805815.1 Chloroflexota bacterium | reverse complement strand
CCGCGATGCAGAAACGCTGGCACGTGCCACCCGTCATCACACCGGAAGCTGACCGGAACCTGGATGCCTTTCATCCGGTCTTGCGGCAGTTGCTCTTCAACCGCGGCTACGCCACCGAAGGGCAGGCGCGGGCCTTCCTTGGCGGAGAGCCTGGGTTCAGCACGGATCCATTCGAGCTCTCCGGGATGGCCGCGGTGGTGGATCGCGTCCGGTTTGCGGTCGAACATCGCCAACCCGTGGCGGTCTACGGCGACTATGATGTGGATGGGGTGACCGCAACGGCTCTCCTCGTGGAGGCCCTTAGAGACCTCGACACCGACGTGCGTCCCTACATCCCGAACCGGTTCGACGAAGGGTACGGCCTGAACACTGAAGCGCTGGACAACCTGAAGGCCGAGGGCGTGAGGCTGGTCATCACCATGGACTGCGGGATCCGTTCGCCGCAGGAAGCGCGGCATGCGAGGGACATCGGCCTGGATCTGATCATCAGCGATCACCACCACCCCGCGGACGGGGACTTGCCGCAGGCCGTGGCAATCGTCAATTCGAAGCTGCCCGGTGACGAATACCCGGACAAGAATCTCGCTGGTGTCGGTATCGCCTTCAAGATCGCCGAGGCGCTCGAGTCTGCCGGGTCGTCACGCGGCAACCTGGTGTCCCTGCTGGATCTTGTGGCGCTGGGGACCGTGGCGGACCTCGCACCGCTCATCGGCGAGAACCGCGGGCTAGTGCGGCGTGGTCTGGATCAGATACGCAATACGCAGCGACAGGGACTATTCTCGCTTGCCAATGTGGCCGCGATGCAGATCAGCAAGACAACGGCCAACCAGATCGGGTTCATGCTTGGGCCAAGACTGAACGCCGCCGGGCGCCTGAAGTCCGCCAAGGCTGCCCTGGAGCTCCTGATGACCAACGATCCGTCCAGGGCGGGGCTACTGGCTCAGGAACTGGACGCGAACAACCAGGAGCGGCAGACCGTTACGCGCGAGACGCAGATCAAGGCCGAGGCGCTGGCCACAGCCGGCGAGGAGGATCCCGACCTCTTGTTCGCCGCACATGAAGACTTCAATCCGGGAGTCGTGGGCCTGGCGGCTTCGCGTCTAGTGGAGGCCCATTACCGTCCGGCAGTGGTTGCTGCCAAGGGCCCCGACGAGACTCGGGGCTCTTGTCGCTCGATACCGGAATTCCATATCACCGATGCACTGGACAAGTGCGCCGACCTACTTGTGCGGCACGGCGGACATGCGGCCGCAGCGGGATTCACAGTACGGAACGAGAATCTTCCCCGGTTGATCGAGCGGCTGAAGGCCCTAGCGGCAGCCGAACTCGGCCAGCAGGACTTGCACCCAACCCTTTACGGCGACATGGAATTGACCCTCTCGACATTGAATTTCGAACTGCTGCGGCACCTGGGTGGCCTCGAGCCGACAGGCTACGGAAATCGAGAGGCGGTCTTCGTGTCACGCGGGGTGAAAGTCAAATCCTCGCGCGTGGTTGGTGCAGACGGGAGGCACCTGAAGCTGACTCTTCAGGATGAGCGCGGCGTGACCACGGACGCCATCGGCTTCCGACTAGGCCACCTGCAGCCGGAACTGCCCTCACGCGTGGATCTCGCCTACACGCTCGAATCGAATGACTACAACGGTCGAACCACTTTGCAGCTCAACCTGAAGGATATCAGGGCTCCAAGGGACCACGGCTGGGGCGCTGCGTCGGCCTGATGAGGAAAGGGGGAATGGAGAGTGTGCCTCCTTCCGAGGAGGTCGGCTACGGCCCCCAGCGGGCCTGATAGTCGCAGTAGTCGTTGTTTGTCAGGCGGCGCAGGTCAGTGCCGTCGGTACGAAGAATGTAGATCTCGCAGCCGTGGATATCATCGAACTTGTCGAAGTAGGCCGTGAAGGCAATCCACTGCCCATCGGGTGAGAAACTCGGCCCCTGGCTGTTGCCGCCGGCCGGAGACACCTGTCGAGAGTCTGAGCCGTCAGCCTGCATGACATAGATCTCGCGCTTCCCCGGACCGCCCGAATAGGTGGTGATCATCCCCTGCGCGGACCAGTCGCTGCGCCCGCGCATAGCCGGCAGATCGCTGATGCGCTGCACGTTGGTGCCCTCCAGATCCACTCTGTACAGTTGGACGGCGCCGTCCATGTCCGAGGCGAAAAGGATCTGGGTGCCATCCGGGGACCAAGTCGGATCCCAGCCGGTGGCGCTCAAGAGGCGGCGCGGGTTCCCGCCATCGCGGTCGATCAACCAGATCTGGTATTGATTGGAGGCCACCGTCCAACGCATGAAGGCGATCGTGCCGCCATCGGGCGAGATCTCGGGCCCGGTCAACACGCCCAGCCTGTCTGTCAGCCGCTCGCTGACGCCATCGGTAAGGCCCAGCTCGTGGATCTCATACACATTGTCTTCACGATATTGTGAGTACACAACACTGGCGCCATCCGGAGACAGGGATGGATAATAGTGCCGAACGCCGTCCTCTTGAGTCAACCGGCGGTACCCCGAACCATCTGCATTCACGATGCAGATCTGTTCGGAGGACTGATACTTATCGATCTGGCACGTGAAAACAATGTGCCCCGAAAGTTCACTGCCTGAGACGGTGGCCTCCGGCGTCACTGGTGCAGGGGCGCCAGATACAGTCGCTTCGGTGATCAGAGCCTGAAGCGTGGCATCGAAGTCGGGAGCCGTGGCCGACGAGCCCGTCAGCAGGAGGCGGTAGAGGCCCGGGCCGACGATGCCCAAGACAACAAGGCAGCCACAGACCAACACAAGGCCCGCCGCCAGGACATAGAGCCGCTTGGATCCGGTCATCGCCTAGTTGTAGCGCGGCCATAACGATAGTAGGCGGAGCAAGCCCCCTCCGAAGAGACCATCGTGGCTCCCAGCGGATGCTCGGGGACGCATTCACGACCGAACGCTGGGCAATCCTGGGGCTTACTGATGCCCTGCAGCACCTGGCCAGCAATGCAAATGGGCGATTCCTGGGCGGTGATGCCCTGCACGTCGAACCTGGTTTCAGCGTTGAATTCCTCGAGTTCCGGCCGCAGGCACCAACCGCTGGCGGGAATCGTGCCGATGCCGCGCCACTTGCGGTCGCATTCCTGAAAGACCATGTCGATGGCACGCTGCGCCTGCCGGTTGCCGTCGTACGTCACAGCGCGCGAGTACGCGTTGAGGATCTCGACTTTGCCGCTCTCCAGCAGGCGAACCGCTTCCAGGATCCCGCGCGCAAGATCCAGCGGCTCGAATCCGGTGACCACCATCGGGATCCGGTACTTATCAAGCAGCGGCGGGTACTCGTGGTAGCCCATGACGGTGCAGACGTGCCCGGCCAGCAGGAATGCCTGGACACGGCAGGCCGGATCTGAAAGAATGGCATTGATCGCCGGCGGAACGCGGACATGGGACACGAGCACGCTGTAGTTCGTCAGTCCCAGCGAGCGGGCATGCAGGACGCTCATCACGTTGGGCGGCGCGGTCGTCTCAAATCCAATTGCGAAGAAGACCACCTGCTTGTCAGGGTTTGCGCGCGCCAGGTCCACGGCATCCAGAGGCGAGTAGACAACGCGCACATCGCCGCCCGCAGCCTTGACTGAGAAGAGGTCGCTGCCCGTTCCAGGCACGCGCAGCATATCCCCATAGGAGCAGAAGATCACCTCAGGACGCGAGGCGATCGCCAGGGCCTTGTCGATGAGTTCCAGGGGGGTCACGCAGACCGGGCAGCCCGGCCCATGTACCAGTTCGATCTCGCGCGGAAGCAGCTGATCGAGTCCGTACCGGACGATAGCGTGAGTCTGCCCCCCGCAGATCTCCATCAGGATCCACGGTCTGGTGACGATCCAGCGCAGTTCATCGATCACTCTCCCCACTGAGACCGCGTCGCGATACTCGGAAACGTATTTCAGTGCCGCTCGGCCAGGGACATCTTGTGCTGTCAGCTGGGCAGGCAGGCCTTCGCCGTTCATTGGCTGCCCGAAGGTTCCTGTTCGAACCGGGCGATGTCCTGCAAGAGGGAGAGGGTTTCCTGCGCCTCAGTTGCGCTGAGCAGACTCAGCGCAAACCCCGCGTGTACGAGGCAATAGTCCCCAACCTGCGCCTCGGGTACATAGTCCAGACAGACCTCACGCAGCACGCCGCCGAAGTCGACGTTCGCCATCTTCAGCCCGTCCTTATCAAGGATCTTGACGATTCGTCCCGGGACTCCCAGGCACATGTCCTGCTCTCAATCTCGAGGCCGCAATTGCAGCCTGTCCCAGCGACAGGCCACCGTCGTTGGTCGGCACTTCGTGATGTATGTATACCTGAAAGCGCCGCTCGCGCAAAAGTGACAAAGTACGTCGTAATAAGGTGATATTCTGCCAGACTCCGCCCGAGAGGGCAACTTGCTGAAGGCCGGTGGCGGCCCGCAGATGCACAGCCGCGGCGCAGACGACGGCTGCGATCCCATTGTGGAAGCGTGCTGAAATGATCGCCGCCGGCACGCCGCCCCGCACGTCATCCACCATGGCCGCCACTCCGGACCCGATATGGACTATGCCCGCGCCGACCTCGAACGTATATGCGCCGACCTCCGAGGCAAGCGCCAAAGACTCGAATTCGATGGCTGCCTGCGCCTCGTAATTGACGCGCTGTCGGACGCCAGCCAGCGATGCGGCCGCGTCGAAGAGTCGACCCATGCTGGAGGTGAGCGGTGTATTGACGCGCCGTTCAAGTTGGGTGCGAAGCGTGTGGCGCTCCGCGGGCGTGAATTCCTGCACCGCAGCCAGGCGCTCGTCCCAGGGCAACCCCAGTGACCAGAGGAGCGCCAGGGCGAGGCGCGCCGGGTGCTTCATGGCTGCATCGCCGCCCGGCAGGGGAAAGTACTGGAGGTGCAGCGGACGCTCAAAATCCGTGTAGTCCGCAATCAGGAACTCACCTCCCCAGATCGCGTGGTCTGCTCCGTAGCCGGTGCCGTCAAACGCCACGCCGATGACACGCATCGCTCCATCCATGCGATGTTCCGCCATGCATGCGGCGATGTGGGCGTGGTGATGCTGGACCGCCAGCGCCTCGATGCCATCAGCGGCAGCGCGGTGCAGGGCGTAGCGTGTGGCCAGGTAATCCGGATGCATGTCGTGAGCCAGCGCCCGCGGCGTGACACGGAAGAGCGCCTCAAAATGCGCGATGCCGGACTCAAAGGAACGCAGGGTTTCGTAGTTCTCCAGATCGCCGACGTGATGACTCACAAAGCCATAGTCCCTGTTGGTGAGGCAGAACGTGTTCTTCAGCTCGGCTCCCACGGCCAGCACGGACTCAGTCTGCCAGGGCAACTTGACTGGAAACGGAACATAGCCCCGGGAACGCCGCAACGGATAAGCAGCACGCGTCGGGTTGTGTGCACTGGCGGCATCGGGCACTTGATCCGCCGGCAGCACGCGCACGACCGAATCGTCGCACCGCACGTGAATGTCCCGATCATGCATGAGGAACGCATCCGCGAGCTCGGAAAGGCGCTGCCGCGCTTCGCCGTTGTCGGTGGCGATCGGCTCCTCACTGAGGTTGCCGCTGGTCATGACCAATGCCGTGGGAAACCCCTCTCCACGCGCCAGGAGCATGAAGTGCAGCGGCGTGTACGGCACCATCACGCCCAACCACTCCTGGCCGGGAGCCACCTCACGAGCGATGCGGCAGCGCGGGCCGCGATGCAGAAGCACGATAGGCCGCGCAAAGGACTCCAACAGGCTGCGCTCCTGCTCTGCGACCACGCACTGGAGCTCGGCCTCCTCGAGGTCAGGAACCATGACGGCGAAGGGCTTATCCACACGCAGCTTGCGGTGTCGGAGCTCGAGCACAGCTTCTGCGTTGGTCGCATCACAGGCAAGGTGAAAACCGCCGAGCCCCTTGACCGCAATGATCCGCCCATCGGCCAGCAGACGGCGCGCCTGCTGTATGGCCGCCTCTCCCCGAGCATGCGCTGCGTCATGGCCTTCCCCGCCGACCTCAAGCCAAACGTGAGGACCGCAGATGGCGCACGCAACCGGCTGGGCATGGAACCTGCGATCCGCAGGATCCGCGTACTCCCGCGCGCAGTCCGGGCACATCTCAAAGGACGCCATCGTGGTAAGAGGCCGGTCATAGGGGATGTCCTTGATGATCGTGAAGCGCGGGCCGCAGTTGGTGCAATTGATGAACGGATAGCGGTGGCGCCGGTTCAATGGATCGAACAACTCGCGCAGACAATCGGCGCATAGCGCCACGTCCGGCGAGATCGGCTGGAATGCCTCCGGCAGGCTCTCCGAGCCGAGGATCTCAAACCCCGCGAAGCCCCCCGCCGGACCGTATGTAACGCTCACTTGATCGATACGCGACAAGGGCGGCGCGTCATCCCGCACTGCGCGGATGAAGGCATCCAGGAGCTCAGGCGGTCCGTCGACCTCAATCTCAACGCCTGCGGATGTATTGCGTACCGAACCCGGCAAGCCCAGGCGGTTCGCAAGATTGAAGACAAACGGACGGAAACCAACGCCCTGCACAATTCCAGTCACGTGAAGGCGGGCACCGCCGTTCATTTCATTCCACGTCCAGCGCTTCCATGTAGAACTCCTCGCCGCCCAGGATCTTTGCTCCGCTGCTTCCGCAGCTGGGGCAGAGAACCTCGCCATCCACGGGTTGATACTTGGTGAAACACGCCATGCACTGCATTTGGGCACTCACGTGCCGGAAGTGGAGTATTGCCCCCTCAGCTATGGTGCCCCGGCTGAGCTCCTCCCAGTAGAACAGGACGGAGTCATCCGCGTAGGTTGAGATCTCACCAATGACCAGATGCAGGTCAGTGATCCGTTTCGCCTTCTCTTCGGCGGCCTTCTGGAGCGCCTTCTCCAGAATGGCCTGGGTCGCGTAGAGTTCATGCATGGTTGAGCTTGGGTCTTGGGCTTGCGCCGGACGATCCTGGGAGTGGCAGTCGGCGGTGGGCCGTCATGGAGCGGACTCGCCGGCTGCGCACACGGCGCCTCGCGTGGAAATCGCAAGGATACTTCGGGGGGATCGCCGTCGGGAAATGCCTCAGGTCGGTCTGTAAGCCGCATTTTGTCCAGCGAGTCTCGCAGGTTTACGCCGCGAGGGTTTCATCCCTGCAGCCTCGCTTCAGCGATCATCTCTCTATGCAGTCCACCCGAGACTCAAGAGGAGCGGGCCGCTCCATCGTCTCTGTTTGACCTTGCTCCCGACGGGGGTTGCCTGGCCGCCCACATTGCTGTGGACGCCGGTGGTCTCTTACACCGCCTTTTCACCATCGCCGAGTCCGGGGCTGCAATGCCCCTCGCCCGGCAGTTCTTTTCTGTGGCCCGATCCGACAGATTGCTCCGTCCCGGGGTTTCCCCGGCGCCGTGCCCTGTGGAGTACGGACTTTCCTCGACTCCCCGCGTGGGGAAGCCGCGATCGCCCGACCGGCCTGAGGCAACTGCATCATACACGGGAGGCAGGCGTGCGTCAACTGTGCACGGCTCGTGCCTGCAAGCGGCCACCACACTCCATTCTTGGATCGCCACGGCAATCGCAGCGGCGATTCCGATGTCGGCCGATCAACTCGTAACTGCCAAAGGCATTGAGGTGACCGCGCTGAGGAGCGCTGTGTCTTTTTACTGTAAAATAGGATGGCGGATTGGCAATGGCGAGGTCCATATTGGCAGCGGGTCAGGGCAAATTCATCATCGGTCTTACAGGAAACATAGGAACGGGCAAGACAGTTGTGCGCCGGATGCTTGAGCATCTGGGTGCCTACACGATCGATGCGGATGGCCTCTCGCACCGCGCCATTGCGAAGGGCGCGCCAGGACATGATCCGGCTGTGGCAACCTTCGGGAAATGGGTCCTGAACACGCACGGCGAGATCGACCGGAAGAAGCTTGCCGGCCTCGTCTTTCGGGATGCGGACGCCCTGGCCCAATTGGAGGCGATCATCCACCCGCTGGTGCGCGAGGCGGTCGACGTGCTCATCCGCCGCGGGACGCGGCCGGTCGTCGTGGTGGAGGCCATTAAGCTGCTGGAGGGCGATCTACGGAAGCGCTGCGACAGCATCTGGGTTACCTACGCCCCGCCCGCCGTCCAGATCGAGCGGCTCATGCTTTCGCGCGGCATGAGCCGCGAGGAAGCGCAGCAGCGCGTTACGGCGCAAAGGTCGCAGACCGACAAGATTGCTGCTGCCAATGTTGTCATCCGGAATAGCGGCACGTATGACGATCTGTGGCGCCAGGTAGAGGACGCCTGGAAGCGGAATGTGCCGGCCGTTGTCCCGCCCGATACCAGCCCGAGGACAGAGAGCAGGGGCGGCACCCTCGGCATCAAGCGAGGCAAGCCGCAGGATGCGGCGACGATCGCAGCTTTCCTCAACCGCCTGAGCGGAAACGGATCAGTGCTCACGACGGATGACGTGATGGCGCAGTTCGGCGAAAAGGCATACATGTTGCTGCAGCTCGATAGGCAGCTGGTTGGCATTGCCGGTTGGCAGGTTGAGAACCTCGTGGTTCGCACTACCGATCTGTACCTGGAGCCCGGCATCGACGTCGAAAAGGCCCTGAGAATCCTGATGCATGAGATCGAGGTAGTTTCGGCCGACCTGCAGTGTGAGGCCTCGCTGGTCTTCCCCAAGGCAACGCTGGCATCCGATGCCAACGTATGGGACAGGCTGGGTTACAAGACACGAGCGCCCGAGGAACTTGCCGTCCAAGCGTGGACGGACGCGGCCACAGAATCCATGCCTTCGGGCGCAGTGCTGCTGTTCAAGCAGATGAGGCAGGATCGGATACTGCGTCCCATCTAGGCGACCGTTGGGCATGCTTCGAGCCGCCGTTGGGCCGACAGGATCGGCTGGAAGCGTGGAGACAGATTTGGCCTGTGGCCCGCAAGAGGAACACCTTGGAGCACACGCAACGGAGAATCGGCGCTCCATTGGGAGAGACTGCTAAGCACGGCCTAAGATACATGAGGCATACTTCAGGCTGTACCCTACCTGATCGACAACCCTGGAATCGGCGGCGGGACTCGTGACACAATTTCTGAACAACGTCCTTTTCATTTTTCAGCGTTTCGATGTGCAAAGCGCCGTCGACATACTCCTGGTGACGACGGTATTCTTTGGCCTGATGTACTGGCTGCGCGGTACGCAGGCCATGGTCTTGCTGCGCGGCGTGATCCTGATCGTGGTGGCCCTTATCCTGATGACAAGCCTGGGAGACCTGCCGGCGTTCTCCTGGCTGGTGCGCAACTCCATACCTGCGATGCTGCTTGCGATCCCGGTGATCTTCGCGCCCGAGATCAGACGGGCGCTCGAGCGCATCGGCCGTGCGGGCGGCATCTTCACGCGCTCCAGCAGCACCACCGAGGCCGACCTGGAGGAGTCGTTGCAGGCGGTTGCCGCCGCGGCAACGCGCCTCTCAGCGAGGCAGCACGGCGCGTTAATCGTGCTTAAGCGGTTGGACAACCTGGATGATCACATCCAGAGCGGCGTACGATTGAACGCGAGGGTGACCGCTGAGCTCCTGCTGCAGATCTTCTATCCAAACACGCCGTTGCACGACGGGGCCACCGTGATAGCGGGCTCCAAAGTGGCGGCCGCCGCCTGCGTGCTGCCGCTATCATCGAGCGGAATCCTCAACAGGCTGCCGGATCGGCAAATGGGCCTGCGTCATCGCGCAGCGCTTGGCATTTCGGAGGCCAGTGATGCGATCGCAGTGGTTGTCTCGGAGGAGACCGGTGCGATCTCGGTTGCCCACGCCGGCCGCATGATCCGGCGCATCGATGCGGATCGACTGGGAAATATCCTGATGGCGTTCTTCAGGCCGTCGGCCATGGAACCCGCCAACCATTGGCTTTCCCGGGTTCTCGCCAGCCTGGCCCGCAGGAAGGGGCAGCGCGGTGCTAAGTGATCTCGGCAGAAACATCAGGAGCCTGTTGTGGGCGTTGGTGCTGGGGTTGTCCGTCTGGATCGCCGCCGTCACGGCAGCGGACCCGGACGAGGTAAGGGTCTTGCCCGCGCCGGTAAGCGTGGAAGTGGTCGGACAGGATCCCAGCTTGGTCATCACCGGCGACGTACCGACAGAAGTGCGGCTTACACTACGCGCGCCACAGTCGGTCTGGAACCAACTGGCAGCCAGCCCGGATAGCGTGCGCGCGGTGTTGGATCTCTCGGCGGTGAAGGCAGGCGAGCATCGACTCTCACCGCAGGTCCAGATCGACGCCCGGCCGGTGCGGATTGTCACGGTCAATCCCTCGTCCATTCTGCTCAGCCTCGAACCGCTCGTCAGCCGTGCATTCGAGCTTCAGACCACGCTCTCCGGCCAGCCTGCCGTCGGTTATCAGGCTGGGAACCTGCGACTGGAACCGCAAGAGGTCGTGGTATCCGGACCGCAGTCCCGCGTGTCCGTTGTGACGCGGGTCGGTGTCGTGGTCAACGTCGGCGGCATTCGCGACAGCATAGATCGAGACTTCGAGGTCGAGGTGCTGGACCAGAACAACGCCGCGGTAGGTGGCATTACGGTCACGCCGGGTACGGTACACGTCTCTCTTCCGGTCATCCGCCAGGGCGGATTCCGGGACATGGCAGTCAAGGTGGTGGTGCGCGGGCAAGTGGTGGCAGGCTACCGACTGGACAGCATTTCGGTGTTTCCGCCCGTCGTGACGGTCTACTCGTCGGATGCAGCGCTCGTGAGCGCACTGCCGGGTGTCGTCGAAACACAGCCACTCGACCTGGATGCCGCCAGCAGCAACCTCAGTCTGCGTGTCTCGCTCATCTTGCCGCCCGGGGTCTCCGTGGTCGGACAGCAGACAGTGCTGATCCAGGCGGGCATCTCGCCCGTACAGAGCAGCTTCACACTCACCGGTCAGACGGTGGAGATCACGGGATTACCGAATGACCTTGTGCCGCAGATCTCGCCCGCCACAGTGGATGTCATTCTGTCCGGGCCGATTCCGATACTGGATACGCTCCGGCCCCAAGACGTCCAGGTCACCGTGGACGTTACAAACCTAGCGGCAGGTTCCTATCAACTCACGCCGACCGTCCAGATACTTGCCTCAAACGTCGACGTGGAAACCGTGAACCCCGGCGCAGTCGAGGTGGTGCTGACACCGAAGGCCAACCCGACTCCGCGCCCATGATCGGGTTGCACGGAGCCAGCCGGCCAATGCCCTGCTCAGCCTAAGGTCCGGAGCCGACGGTCCGACACTGTGGCGCAGCCCAGCCGTCGCGGGCCCGATCGTTCGCCCCGGGGCAGCGCGATCAAAATCGTGACCATTTCAGATACGCATCGAGCGGAAAAATCGTGCCAAAACCATTAGTAGCCCTGGTCGGCCGCCCAAATGTTGGCAAGAGCACACTGTTCAACCGGCTGGTTGGTCGGCGGCTTGCCATCGTCGACGACGTTCCGGGCACCACGCGTGATCGCATCTATGCCGAGTGCACCTGGAACGGACGGGTATTCGGAATCGTTGATACCGGCGGCATCGACCCGACGCACGGAGGCAAGAGCATCCTTTCGATCGGCTCGGCAGATTTCATCGAGGAGATCAAGTCCCAGGCAACGACCGCTATCGAGGAGGCCGACGCCATCCTGTTCCTTGTGGATGGTGAGAGCGGCGTGACGCCTGCGGATCGCGAAGTGGCGGAGACCCTGCGGCGCCACCAAACCAGGCGGGGTGATGGAACGCCACATCCGCCCATCCTGCTGGTCGTCAACAAATGCGACACCGCGAAGCGCCGCGCGGCGGCCGTCGAGTTCTATGAGCTGGGCCTCGGCGAACCTCAAACCATTTCTGCAGTCCATGGTACGGACGTGGGCGACCTGCTGGACTCGCTGGTTGGAAATATTCCGGATTCCGAGGCGCAGGAGGACGAGTCAATCAAGATCGCCATCGCGGGCAAGCCGAATTCCGGCAAGTCCAGCTTGCTCAACAGGCTGGTCGGCAAGGAACGATCCATCGTGAGCCCGGTGGCGGGGACCACGCGGGATGCGGTCGATACGGTGATCGATCTGGCGGGCATGCCGGTGACGCTCATCGACACGGCCGGCATCCGGCGCCGCGGCAAGGTCGAACGCGGAGTCGAGCAGTTCAGCGTGCTGCGCTCATTCATGGCGATCGAGCGCGCGGATGTTGTGCTGCTGCTCATCGATGCCGTTACCGGAATCAGCGCCCAAGACGCACACATCGCCGGCTTCGTCGTCGAAGCATCGAAATCCTGCGTGCTCCTGGTCAACAAATGGGATCTGGTGGAAAAGGATCCGGGCACGAAGGAGGCGTACACGCAGCGGATCCGCCTCGACCTCAAGTTCATTGACTATGCCCCCCTGCTGTTCATCTCGGCCACAACCGGAGCCGGCGTGGACCAGGTGCTCCCGATGGCACTGAGAGTGCAGGAGGAACGCCTGGTCCGTCTCAGCACCTCCAAGATAAATCGCATCCTGGTCGAGGCCCAGGATAGGCAGGCGCCTCCGGCGCGTGCCGGGCGCCAGCTGAAGCTCTTCTATGGGACCCAGGTACGATCTGATCCGCCAACCTTCATGATCTACATGAACGATCCCGCGTTGCTGCATTTCAGCTATCGCAGGTTCCTGGAGAACAGGCTGCGCGAGGAGTACGGATTTCTGGGAACGCCAATACGAATCGTGGCAAAAGGCCGGCGGGAGAAGTAGTGCGGCTCAGCGAAGAAAATGAATCGGTGCGGATCGCAGTCCGCACCGATTTCTGTATTGAGGGATGCAGCGACGGATCGTGCCGCTGTCGTCGGCGTCGTCTACTGACTTGCGAAGGTCGACATGATGGTTCCGAATACCGCAGACTCGGCCGCAGGGTCAAACAAGGCTGGAGGCGTGGGATACACACCCGGACTGGTCGAATGCAGCACAAACGTCAGGCTGATGCAATCGCTGCCCTTGAGCGTGGAGTATCCAGTCCAATCGTAGATACTGCTCGTAGCGCCCTCCGTGCCGACTTCCTTCAGGAAAGGGATCCCATTAATGGTCACTTGCGCTGACGTGACCTGAGGAGGCGGGCCGGTGGCCGGGCTCTTGCATTCTGCGACGTCCTCCACAACACTTACGTCCACGTACTTCTGCACAAGATTGGTCGCCGCGGCAAACGGCAGGTACACGCGGCCAGCATTGTCCGACTGGCTTGCCACCGACGAGCCAGGCGGATACTGGAACGAGAAGGCGTACTTGGTGTTTGAATAGTTGCTCCATCCGCTCGTCCCCGAGGTTGGACTCGTAGCAGTCGGAGTCGGGGTGGAAGCTGGCGCAGTGGCGCTGGGAGTGGTGGTTGCGCTCAGCGAGGCGGATGCGCCGACTGTGGGATTGTAGATGATCGGGGCCACCCACGTCGCGCGGTCGCCCGTTGGCGAACCCACGGCTTGCACGTGCAGGATGAACTTGACGTCCTGACCGACAAACGGGCTCAAGTCAAGATCCGCCTGGTAATACTGGCCCTCATACTTCTCGATGAAGGCCCAATACGTGGTGATCGGTCCGCTGCCCGTCTGGTAATCGAGACGGAAGACGACGTAGCAGGAAGTGGCGCCGTATGCGCAGTTCACGATCGATCGAAATCGATCGCCTGCCTTGACACGGTAGGGCGGATAGATCCCCAGGATATAGCCGTTGTTCGTGTTCTGCGGAAAGGTCAGCAGGGCCTGACGCGGATCCACCACGCCGTTCTCCAATTGAGGGCTCGTGAGCTTGAGGACGTAGCCTCTCCAGTCGCCATCGGAGCCGGGGCAAGGCAGCTGGCCGGCGTTGGATGACCAAACGGCCTGACATGCATTCGCGGCGAAGTCATAGGAAGTCCCGGCGACCGGAGTCGGGGACGGACTCGGGGTGCCCGCCGTCGGCGTTGGCCCGGAAACCTTGATCTCAACCCACCAGGACTTGGTCCCATCCGATCCGAGGCCAAAGCGGACGCCGCCAGCATTGGCGAACTTCCAATAGCCTCGGTAGGTGCCGGCCGAGCTTGGGGCGGTGAGGCTTACAGTGACATCGACGGTCTGCCCGGGCGCCACGGACTTCGGAAGATTCACGCTGTCAGGCCCACCCATCTTCTCGCCTGTGTCAAAGACCAGGCTGTACGAAGTGGTCCATGTGCAGGTGCCGACGTTCTTCAGGCGCCAGGTCTTGTTGAATGTGGTGCCCGGTGCGTATACCGAACCATCCGGTACCGTCACATCGGATATGAATTGCGCTCGGTCACATCCCGCCGGTGGCGGCTGTGCGGCCGGCGCAATGGTCATGGCGTTCACGATCCACGTCGGGTCCGAACCACCTGCATCTGAGAATTCCACCTCGAGACTGCTATTTGTGACAGAGACGTTGAATGTGTTGGTCGCGAACGCACCCTGGGCGGTGTCGACGTCAGACAGCTTTGTAGCGCCGTTGGCTTTGACCACCATGTTGTCGTGAGCGAAGTCATTGTCGCCCATGATCACGGTGACTGCATAGCTGCCGTTGACCAGGCTGGCCTTGAAGGTCCGCGCCGCAGAGGTGTGCATGACGAAGTCCCGTCTGAGGTCATCGGCGGGTCCACTGCGATCTCTGGATTCCAGACCCGAGGTGCTGGTCCAGCCGTATCCGCCCGTGGTGAAACTCGTGGCCTCTGTCACCCGCGTGTGCCCGGAAGCCAGCGCCGAAGTAGCCGTGCCAAAGTCGAACTTGTTTGAGCTTGGCGGCGGTGGTGGCGGAGGCGGGGGCGGCGTGCCACCGGCACGGGCGATCACCGGGTTGGACCACAGCGCGCGGTCCCCGGCTGCTGATCCGCTGGCGAGCACGGTAAGAATGAACTTCACGTCCTTGCCAGCGAGCGGGCTAATGTCAACGTTGGCCCCGAAGTACTGACCCTCGTACCTCTCCCGGAAGGTCCAGTAGTTGATCACAGGTCCGTTGCCGATCTGGTAGTCCAGGCGAAACGTCACGTAACAGCTTGTGGCGCCGTAGGCACAGTTGACCTTGGCCCGGAACCGGTCGCCACTTTGCACGCGAAACGCTGGGAACTTCCCATGGATGTCACCGTTATAGGCATTCTGTGGATTCGTGATCAGCCCGCTGCCACCGTCGAAGGCGCCGTTCTCGAGCTGCGGATTTTCCACCTTCAGGACAAAGCCGCGCGAATCGCCGTCCGTCCCGGGACACGGCAGATTGCCGGCGATGCTGTACCAGGAGGCCGCGCAGTAATTCGCGGCGAAGTCGTACGCCACGCCCGAAGTCGTTCCGGAGACATTGATCTCCACCCACCAAGGCTTGTTGTAGGTCGAGCCAATGCCGAACAGGACGCCCGAGGCGTTCTTGAACTTCCAATAGCCGATGTAATGGCCCGCGCTGGCTGGCGCGGTCAGGCTGATCGAAATATCGACCGTTTGGCCCGGAGCAACGCTCTTCGGCAGGTTCACCGACGTTGGGCCGCCCATCCTGCTCCCCGAGTCGAACACGAGGGAGTAAGAGGTCGTCCAGGTGCACGTGCCGATGTTCTTCAGTCGCCAGGTCTTCGTGAACGCCGCGTTCGGGGAGAACGAAGTTCCATCAGGCACCGTCACGTCAGCGACGAACTGCGCCCAGTCGCAGGCCGAGGCTGCTGAGGCGGGCACGGCGCCGGAGGCTGCCGGTACGAACGAAACGGCCAGCGCCATGAGCATGACTGCCCAGCTGAGGCGGAATCTTGATTTCATGACCATCTCCTCCATAGAATCCCCAGGGTGCGCACACACCCCTTCATGGACGTCCCAACCCACGATATGTTCCGGACAGGCGCCTTGCGGCATCCGGCAATCCATGATCCGGATACCGAGACGCCGTCCAAAGCGCCTGGTTCGATCTCAATTGCATAAGCCCTCACGGCGACGGCTGGGTCTCCGTCGCATCGGGTACCGTGGGGGTGGGATTTGCGGTGCCCGTCGGAGTCGCCGTATCCGTCGGTGCCAGTGTTGCCGTCTTCGTCGCCGAAGCCGCAGTTGGTTCAAGCAGCAACGGGGCGCTTCCGCCGATGGAAGCCGGGCGAACGACGCGAGGCGCAACCCATAGCGCTCGATCACCCACGGCGGAGCCATTCGCGAGGATCGTAAGAATGAAGTTCACGTTCTGTCCGGCCAACGCGCTCAAATCGATGTCGGCCGCATAGTATAGGCCATCGTACCTTTCGCCGAACGTGCCCAGGGTCTGAACCGGGCCACCGCCAATGCGATAGTCCAGTCTATAGATCACGAAACAATCCGAGGCGCCGTACTCGCAGGTCAGCTTGGCCTTGAATCGATCACCGGCCTGCACGCCAAAGGCTGGGTACGCGCCCTGAATGTAGCCCGTGGAGCTGTTCTGGGGGAAAGTCAGCAAGGCTGACTGCGTGTCTGTGACGCCGTTCTCCAGCCTCGGACTAGTCACGCTCAGCACAAAACCGCGCGTGTCGCCATCCGTGCCGGGGCAAGGCAGGACGCCTGACCCGCTGGCCCATGTGGCCGCGCAGACACTATTCACGAAGTCCAACGCGGTCGTGCCGCCGGAGCCGGATCCAGAAACCACGATGTCCACCCAGAAGGACTTGTCGTACGTTGAGCCAATCCCGAACAACGCGCCGGATGCATTCTTCAGCTGCCAGTAGCCGCGGTACGAGCCGCCAAGGCTGGGCGCCGTCAGGTTGACGCCCACGTCCACGGTTTGGCCCGGCACTACCGTTTGCGGGATCAGCGTGTCAACGCCGCCCATGCGATCACCACTGGCGAAGACAACGCTGTAGCCGGTGGTCCACGTGCAGGTACCGACGTTCTTGAGTCGCCAGGTCTTGGAGAAGGAGGCGTTCGGGGAGAAAGTTGTGCCGTCCGGAATTGTCACATCAGAGATGTACTGCGCGCGATCACAGCCGGCGCCGGCAGTTGGAACCGGCGTGTTCGTCGGCACGGTCGACGTGGGCGGGATGGTCGTCGGCGTCGGCGATTGAGAACCGATCGTCCTTACAATGCGCGGCGCGATCCACAATGGCTGATCAGGAATCGCGGGACCGGATGCCAGCACAGTGAGGACCAGCCGGATGTTCTTCATGTCCGCCAAGCGCGTCAGATCGACGTCCACCGGAGCGATCAGGCCATCGTATCGCTCTCTAAACTTCCACAGCGTGAAGAAGTCACCACCCTTCTCGTACTCAAGCATGTAGGTGACGTAGCAGTTGGTCGCGCCGTACTGGCAGCCGACAAGAGCTTGGAAGTGATCCCCGCGGAATATTTCATCTATCTGGAACATGCCGCGTATCAGCCCGTTGTATTTCTGCTGCGGTATGGTCAACAACCCTTGAGCTCCGGCCGCCTGCCCGGTTTCCAGGATCGGATTGTTCAGCTTCTCTACGTGCCCGAACTGCAGCTTGTTTGAGTTCATTGGGCACGGGATGGGGCCGCCATCATAGATCCACTGCCCGGAGCACATCTCCGCCACGAAGTCATACGACACGATGCCCTGCAGCGGCGTCAATACCCGGATCTCGACCCAGAAGGCGCTCGTGAAGGGATCACCGATGCCGAATATCTGCCCCGAGGAGCTTTTCAATTTCCAGTAACCGCGGTAAAGACCGGCCGAAGTGGGTGCCGTCAGCGTGACGGTCAGGTCCACGCTCTGACCCGGGGACACGAACTTCGGAAACATCACCGTACTGGTGGTGCCCATCTGCTCCCCGCTGTCGAACACCAGCGCGTAGGAAGTGTTCCAGGTGCAGGTGCCGACGTTCTTGAGCCTCCAGGTCTTTACAAAGGTGGCGCCGGGGTTAATGTATGTCCCGTCCGGGATCGTCACATCGACCACAAACTGGGCGGCATTGCAGGCGCTTGCTGCCTGAGCCGAATCCACGCTCCCGGAAATCGGAAGCGAAAATGCTACCAGGAGTACAATGGCAACTACAGCAGAGAATCGCGGCTTCATGAGTTCTCCTTCTCGTACGGGCACATTATATTGACTATGCGCCATGAGTAGTATAGCGATTCCCTGACAGTTTCTCAATACCAAAAATGACCGCTTTTAGCCGACCATCCCGGCAGGGAACAAGCCCGGCCCAGATAATCCTTCACCTAGACTTGGATGCATTCTTCTGTGCCGTGGAGGAGCTTCGTCAGCCCGAACTGCGCCAACAGCCCTTCGCCGTTGGTGGGCGCCCCGGGGAGCGGGGGGTGGTATCGTCATGCTCGTACGCCGCCCGCCGGTTCGGGATTCGCTCGGGAATGCCGATGACGCAGGCTCTCCGGCTGTATCCGGGTCTCAAGGTTGTCTCCGGCAGGCACAGAGCCTACGGCGAGATGTCGGACCGGGTGATGGAAAGACTGCAGGATGTGACGCCCGGCTTTGAGCAGATCTCAATCGATGAGGCCTTCCTCGATATCACGGGATTGCACGAGCCGCCGGAACGCCTGGCACGCAGGCTGCAGACCGGCATCCGAGACGACTTGGGCTTGCCGAGTTCCATCGGAATCGCGTCCAGCAAGCTCGTGGCGAAGATCGCGACGGAGGTGGGCAAGAAGGCCGGAAAGGGCGACCGCCCACCGTTCGGGCTCACCATCGTGCCTCTGGGCGAGGAGCGGGCATTCCTTGCCCCGCTGCCCATGGAGATGCTTTGGGGCGTCGGCCCAAAGACAGCCGGCAAACTCGCCACGCTCGGAATGCGTACGATTGGGGACATTGCCGGTTGGCCAGAATCCAGCCTCGTCGACATGTTCGGGGATTATGGGCGTGAGCTCGCCCGGCGCGCCCGCGGCGAAGACGACCGCATGGTGGTGACCGAGCACGAGGCAAAATCCATGAGTCAGGAGACTACATTTGCCCGCGATCTACGCGACGACAAGGCATTGGAGCGTACTGTCCGGCAGCTCGCCAGCGAGGTCGCCGGCTACCTGCGCAAGTCGAATCTGGCGGGATCAACCATCCGGTTGAAACTCCGCTGGCCGGACTTCACCACGCTTACCCGCCAGACGACGCTCAGCCAGCGCACAGACGATGAGGGCGAGATCGCCGGCACAGCTCTCGAGCTCCTCAGTTCCGTAAGGAAGCCCGGTCAGGCAGTGCGGCTGATCGGCGTAGGGGTAAGCGGATTGGGCTATCCGATCCGGCAGCTGGAGCTCTGGGACACTGGACGCGACAGGTCCCGGCGCCTGACAGTTGCGATCGACACTCTTCGTGACAAGTTCGGGGAGACGGTGATCCACCGCGGGGATGACGGCTGACCGTCTGGGAGTCGCCATGGGGTCAGAGGGCGACAGGCTATTGGGAGGATCTAATGAAGAACCTGGATCTCAAGAAGGAGTTCCACGATCTGTATGTTCCGTCGCCTCGCACGATCAGTGTCGTGCGCGTCCCCAAGCTGCAATTCCTGATGATCGACGGGCGTGTCGAATCCGGAGAGGCACCCGGCACTTCTCCCGCGTTCCAGGAAGCGATGATGGCGCTCTACGGCATAGCCTATACGATGAAGTTTATGCTCAAGCTGCGCCCAAACAATTCGATCGACTATCCGGTCATGGCAGTGGGAGGGCTCTGGTGGGTGGAAGACGGCGTCTTCGACATCTCCGTCAAGGACGACTGGTTCTATACATTGCTGATCCTTACGCCCAAGGTTGCAACGACGAAGATCTTCGATACCGCACGGATCGAGGTGCGGCGAAAGCGGGGCGACAGCCCGGCCCTGCAACGCATCCGCTTGGCGGAATTCGCAGAGGGGCTGTGCATGCAGGTCATGCACATCGGCCCGTACGCCGACGAGCCCGCGACCGTTGCACGCATGCGGGCCTTCGCAGCGGCGAACGGCTACGAGGATCTTGTCGGACGCGGCGGAAAACACCATGAGATCTACATGGGAGATCCTCGCAAGGCCAACCCCGCAAAGCTCAAGACTGTGCTCCGGCATCCCATCCGAAAGGTCAAATAATGGTCAAGACGCTCTCCCTATCGCTGAGCACCAGGGGAAACGCTGAGTGCCAGGACATCACAGAGCAACTCTCAAGGGCCGTCGTGAACACCGGCATCAAGTCCGGGATCGTGACGGCATTCTGCCCTTCGTCGACCAGCGCCCTGACAACCATTGAGTTTGAAGCCGGCGCCATCCGGGACTTACGACGGCTGCTGGACGAGATCATCCCCCCGGACAGCGAGTACGCCCACAATGTCCGCTGGGGCGACGGAAACGGTCACAGCCATGTCCGGGCCGCGGTGCTCGGTCCATCGCTCACCGTACCATTTGTCGACGGTCAGCTCACTCTGGGAACATGGCAGCAGGTGATCCACATCGACTTCGACGTCCGCCCTCGCCAACGTGAGCTCGTTCTTCAGGTCATCGGAGAGTAGTATGGTCTGCTACTACCATCCGGAACGACCCGCCCTGGGAACATGCAAGCACTGTCAACGCGGCCTATGCGTCGAATGTGCAACTCTGGTGGGCGACTCGCTCGCGTGTCGGGACCGCCACGAACAGCTCGTGGGCGCCGCGAATCAAGCGATGATGAGGACCATCATGCAGGCAGATCGGATTGCGGCCGGCTACATCCGAAACGGCGTGTTCTACGGCCTCGTGGGGGCTGCCTTTGCAGCCCTGGGGCTCATTCAGTACCGGTTTCTTGGCGTGCAGGCGCTGTTTTTCATCATCATCGGTGTGTTCCTGCTGTACGCATCCGCCGCGAATTTCCTGGAGGCACGGAAATACCGCTAGGGTCTGCAACTTTGCCGGCCGCCTTGCGTAGGTGGGTTGGAGACCATACAAGGAGCCTTGCCATGAACTCGAATTTCAAACAACTTCAGCGCAGCACAACCAACCGGATGATCGCGGGCGTTTGCGGCGGGATCGGCGAGTTTGCCAACATGGATCCGACGATCGTCCGTTTGCTGGCCGTCCTGCTGTTCTTCCTGACGGGCCCGGGCATGATCGTGGCGTACATCATCATGGCGCTAATCATCCCCGAGGGCTATCGCAGCCAGGCGGAGTGAACCGCGATGCGGGGCAGGCTCCGGGATCAAGCCTGCCATGGCCTCATTTGGCCAGCGAAAGGAACACATCCTCGAGGGTCGGCTCACCACGGACCAGCTCGGTGACCTGTACACCGTGCGCCGAGAGGTCTGCGAGCAGGTCCCGGCTGCCTATGCCGCGTTCAGTGATGGTTCGGATGCGATCGCCCGCCAAGCTCACGCTGGAAACACCCTTCATTTGATGCAGGGTATTCAAGCCGCCCTGCAGCGGCAGCGTGAGGATTTCCCAGACCTCACCGGGAATGACCTGCGCCTTTAGCTCGATCGGTGTGTTCATGGCCAGCAGTCTTCCATCGCGCATGATTCCGACGCGCTCGCAGTACTCTGCCTCATCCATATAGTGCGTCGTCACCAGAACGGTTACGCCTCCAGCCGCCAGCTCGTAGATGAGGTCCCAGAAGGCCCGGCGGGCGGTCGGGTCAACTCCGCTGGTGGGTTCATCCAGGAACAGCAGCTCTGGTCGGTGCACCAGGGCGATGCCGAGGGCCAGTCGTTGTCGCCAGCCGGCGGAGAGCGATCGAGTGAGCGTGTTCTCGTGTCCGCTCAAGCCGACCTGCTCCGTGGTCTCCCGGATACGGAGCGGGTCTCGGATCCCATACACGCCTCCATAAAACGTCAGATTCTCGGAGACGGTCAGGTCATCATACAGGGCGAATTTCTGGGACATGTAGCCCGCGCGGGATCGGACCGCCTCGGATTCCCGAAAGGCGTCGTAGCCCAGGACGGTCGCCCTACCCTCCGTTGGGCGGAGCAGGCCGAGAAGCATGCGTATTGTGGTGGTCTTCCCTGATCCATTGGGGCCCAGGTACCCCACGATTTCACCTTTCGAAACCCGGAAACTGACGTGGTCCACCGCCACGAAGTCGCCGAAGCGCCGGGTCAGGTTTTCAACCTGGATCACCGGCTCACTCATAGGCCTGCTCCGAAAGATAGATGAACACGTCTTCGAGCGACGGCGGGATCACCCGCAGGTGGGTCACCTGACCGCCTTCGGCCCGGATGCCAACTTTCAGGCGAGCGATGACACCGTCGGCCAGTCCGACCGCCGCGCGCAGGTGCAGTCGATCTCCGAAGGCCCGCACGGCTTCCACAGCCTCATCGGCTTGTGAGAGGCGGCGCAGAACGTCCAACGGCGATCCGCGCAACTCGATGATGCGCCCAGCCAGCCGCGACCTCAACTGCGACGGAGTATCCTCGGCGATGATCTTGCCACGCCGCATGAAGCCCACGCGGTGGCATCGGGCCGCCTCGTCCATGTAAGGGGTTGAGATCAGCACACTTACACGATTGGCGCTGTGCGCCGAGACCGACTGAACCGCTCCGCCTGGTGCGGAGACGAGGGAGATGAGCAGCTGCCAGAAGTCCTGACGGGTGACAGGATCAACGCCGGTGGTCGGCTCGTCGAGAAGCAGAACGCGCGGACGGGCCACCAGTGCAGAGGCAAGGCCCAACTTCTGTCGCATGCCTCCGGACAGCTGTCCCGCGCGCCGATCTTTGAAGTTGGCAAGGCCGACAAACTCGAGGATTTCCATGCAGCGCGGCAACCACTCCCCGTGCGACATCCCCCGAACCTCTGCGAAGAAGCGGATGTTCTCCAGTACCGTCAGATCCTCGTAGAGAGAAAAGCGCTGCGAGATGTAGCCGATCTGGGCACGCGCATCTTCCGTCTTAGTGGCCAGATCGTAGCCGGCGACCGAGCAGGCGCCGGCGTCCGCCTTTAGGGCGCCGACAAGCAAGCGAATGGTCGTGGTTTTTCCCGCCCCATCGGAGCCGACAAGCCCATAGATCTCCCCTGAGTCGACGGTCAGCGAGACCCCGTCAACTGCTGGGTTTCTCCCAAAGGACTTTGCCAGCCCATTGGCTTCGATCATTCTGTGCATCAAGGCGAACTCGCTGCCGGCACTTCGACGGCGCCCTCTGTGCCCGGTTCGGCGATCGTTCTATTCGTCAAAGCTCACGTCTGCCGGCATTCCGGGCTTCAGTCGGCCCCCCTCGTCAGTCACCGCCAGTCTGATGGCATACACGGTCGCACTTCGTCCTTCAACCGTCACGACATTGCGCGGTGTGAACTCGGCCTGATCGGCGATGTGCTTTACGCGCGCACTGAAGCTCACGCCTGGAAAGGAATCAACATTTACCGTTGCCGACTGTCCGCGGCTGGTCTGCCCGTAGCGGTCTTCGGGAACGAATACGGTAATCGTTAGGTGGCTCAGGTCGGCCATCGTGATGGCGACGGTCCCCGGCTGGGCGAATTCGCCTGGTTCCACGCTCCGCGTGAGGATCACTCCGTCCATCGGTGCGTACAGCGTCAATTTCCTGAGCTGCGCGTCGATCAGGTCCAGGCCGGCCTGAGCCTGTGCGACGGCCTGCAGGCTCTGGTCATAGGCAGCCTGCGCCTGATCCACAGCGCCTTGGGCGGCTGTCACGGCGGGCGCGTAGTCGCTCGTTTGTAGCGCGCTGAGCCGGTCCAGAGCCGCGTAGTAGCGCTCCTGCGCGACCGCCACCTCGGCCCGGGCGGCAAGGACGTCCTCGGCCGCCTGAGTGGTCAACAGGTCACCGTATGCCCGCTGCGCCGCGGCCAGTTCCGTCTTCGCATCGTCGAACAGCGCCTGGCTGACCGCTGAGAGGTGCTCATCACCGGTGCAGCCGTAGATGACGTTGATGAGCCTGCGATCGGCCAGGACATAGCCTTCGTTGGTGCCACAATGGGCCCGGTTGTATCGCCCTTGCGGTGCCTGCTCATCGGTCGAGTTCTGCGCACGCTCGTTCACGTCCTTGCGTACCAGGTATGCAATACGCGCCCCGAGCACGCGTTCCTCGGCCGCCAGGAAGGCGGCCTTATCCAACGAATGGGAGACGGTCTGCAGGCGCGCTTCGGCCTTATCCCACTCCGCCTTGGCCTGATCGATATGAGCTTGCACGGCCGCTATCTGCTCGGCACGGGAGAAGTACCATTCCGGCTGGTCGAACTGAACTTGCTCCTTGGCGAACCAGTCGCTGAGGCGTGTTTGCCGTCCCTGCGCCAGGGCTGTCTCAAGGGTTTGTTGATAGTGCGCCCGCGCGATGCTCAACGCATTCTCGGTCGTCTGGCTGGCCGCGCGGGCCGATCCCAGCGCCGCCTCGGCTGCCTTACGCTGCTCCTGCATCAATGAGTCATCCAGGACGACCATTGGCGAGCCGGCCTTCACGCTATCACCTTCATCGATGAGGACCCGCTTCACCTGGCCGGCAAGTTCAGGCCCGATGTCGACCATCACGGCCTCGATGGTGCCGGAGGCCTTCAGCTGACCGTTTCCGGCCGTGGTCAGCGCGCGAATGCCATAGTACGCAGCGATCACCAGAACAATCCCAATTGCCATGATCGCGGCACGAGGTGGATGTCGGTGTTGCATCATTTACTCCTTGGGCAAACGCTAGTCGAGTCGCTTGCGGAACCGCGACACGGCGGCGCCCATGATCAGGATGCCGAACAGGGACAAGGCAAGGATCTGGGTTTGCAGCGCCTCCGCGCCCACTCCCTTAATGAGCAATGCACGGATGATCACCAGGTAGTATCGCAAGGGAATCGCATAGGACACCAACTGCAGGAATTTTGGCATGGCATCTATTGGAAAGAAGAAGCCCGAAAGAAAGACATTTGGAAGCAGAGTCATCATCACTGCCAGCATCGCTTCCTGCTGCGTGTTTGCGATCGTGGAGGCCAAAAGGCCGATCCCCAGTCCGGAGAAAACGAACAAGCCCGAGAGCACAAAGATCAGCCCAAGATCGCCTCGTATGGGCACCTTGAACCAATAGTGTCCAATGATCAGTACCTCAAGCACATCCACGAAGGCCAGGATGACATACGGGATGATCTTGCCCAGCACCAATTCCCACGAACGGATGGGCGTGACGATCAACTGTTCGATGGTGCCGCGCTCGCGCTCCCGCACGACTGCGGTGGCAGTCAGCATGGAAGTAATGAAGGAAAGGATCATCGCGATGACAGCCGGGATATTGAAGTAGGCCGAGACCAGGTCCGGGTTGTACCAAACCTGAGTCCGCACCTCCAGGGGCGGTTCCAGCAGCAGCCGTTGCCCCGCGCTTCCGGCGCGCTCAGACAACACCCGCGTGGCGTAAGCCTGGCCGATGAGTTTTGCCGCGGACAGCGCCGTGCCGCCTACCGTGGCATCGGAGCCATCCAGGACCATGGCGACTTGTGCCTTGCCTTCCGCGAGACGCCGACCATAGTCCGGCGGAATGATGAGCGCGGCGCGGGCCATGCCTTTCTCTATGAGCGCACGGTATTCGTCGTCCGAACCTACCACGTAGCGGATCTGGAAGTAGTCCGCGGACCGAAATGCATCCAGAAGTTGCCGCGATTGGGGACTGCGGTCCTGATCCCAGACGGCCAATGAAATGTTCTTGACATCCGTCGTGGCAGCATATCCGAGCAGGAAGAGCTGCATGATCGGCATCACGATGATGATCGCCAGGGTCCGCACGTCGCGGCGGATCTGAATGAATTCCTTGCGGATGATGGACAGCAGCCGCATGTTCATGGCTGTTCCTCCTCGAGGATCCCGTGCAGGAAGATATCCACGAAATGGTCCATGGCGTTGGCGGACATGGCCGACGGCATGGCGCGACCGACGAGCATGTCCGTGATGTAGTAAGAGAAGAACATGCCCAGGAAGGCTCGGGCAAGCACGAGGCCCGGAATGTCGCGCACGCTGCCCTGCAGGGGCATGAGGCGCTGCACCACCGGCGCGGCCAGTGGGAAGAATTTCCTGAAGAGCGCCGGGACATGCCGTGCCTTGAATTCAACGATCTCGATCAGCATCAAATTCAGGAAATCGGGATGTCGGCGCAATTCCTCCACCAGGGTGCGCGCGGCATTGCGCACGAATTCCTCCACCGTCTCCCCCTCCACGGACCGCAGCACCGGAAGGACTTGCAGGAATGGATGGCGCTCCTCCATGATGACCCGAAAGATCTGCTCTTTGGAGCCGAAGTGGTTGTAGATTCCACCCAGCGCCACGTGGGACTGCGCCGCGATCTCGCGCATGGACGTCGCGGCAAAGCCCTGCCGGATCATGAGACGGTAGGATCCGTCCAGTATGGCTCGTCGGGTGCGCTCGCCGCGGGATGGTGCTGTCATCGTGACCATCGCTGAGTTCTCATATGAACGAACGTTCGTTTCTATTATGCACCAAAGCCACCCAGAATGTCAAGTGGTAGAATTTCGCCCATGCTCTCCCCCATCGAGGCCCTGGTCCGCAAGCACCTGCGCTTCAATTTCGTGGTGGGACTGCTGGATGGCGGGGCCTTTGGGCTGGGAATGGGTTTCAGCTCTTTTGCGGCCATCATCCCCCTGTTCGTGCACCACCTTACCGACTCAGCCCTGCTGATCGGCCTGGTGCCCGCCATTCACAACATGGGTTGGCAGCTGCCTCAGCTGTTCACGGCGGGTTGGATCTCACGCCTCAGGCGCTACAAGCCCCTGACGCTGGCACTCACGGTCCACGAGCGGCTGCCTTTCCTCGGCCTCTCCCTGATTGCCCTGTCTCTTCCGGGATCGTCAAAGCCCACAATCCTCGCGCTCACTTTCCTGATGCTCGTCTGGCAGGGATTCGGCGCGGGGCTGGCCGCGAATCCGTGGACCAATCTGGTATCCAAGGTGATCCCGCAGGAGATGCACGGCACGTTCTTCGGTGCTCAATCGGCAGCCTTCAACGGTTTCGCCGGCGCCTCAGCCGTGGCAGCCGGCGTCATCCTGGGTAACCTGGAATCTCCACTAAGCTTTAGCGTTTGCTTTGCGCTCACATTCCTCTTCATGGCACTTTCGTTCGTCTTCCTGGCACTGACCCGTGAACCAGATTCGCCAGTGCGTGAAGCCGGCCGATCTGAGGCGCTCTTGGGCAGATCCCTGCAGATCCTGCGCAGGGATGCCAACTTTCGTGCCTTTCTGGGCGTGCGCGTCCTCAGTCAATTCGCCGGGATGGGGTTTGCGTTCTACGTGATCTACGCCGTTCGACGCTTCGGGGTAAGCGACGCCGCGGCCGCCGTGCTGGTGGCGTTCCTCCTGATCGGGCAGGTAGTGCTTGGCCCGCTCATGGGGCGCCTGGGAGACCTGTGGAGCCACCGGGGTATCATGAGCGTGGGAGCACTGGGCGCGGCGCTGAGCGCCGTGCTCGCCTGGCGAGCCGTATCGCCAGCCTGGTTCTACGCTGTTTTCTTGCTCGAGGCAGTAGCAATCGTGGCGATATGGACGATTCCTCTCGCCCTCAGCGTAAGATTTGCACAGGATCAAATGGAGCGCCCACTCTATATCGGGCTTTCCAATACACTCCCCGCACCTGCCGCCATCCTTGCGCCGGCCATCGGGGGCTGGATCGCTGACGCTGCCGGGTATGACACGATGTTCATCCTCTCGGCCTTTGCGGGTCTGGCAATGGCGCTTGCATTGTGGTTCATCGTGAAGGATCCCAACCCGGGGGGAACGGCGGAAATGATTGTTTCCGGCGCCGGCGCCGACGCCGCGCACGCTCCCCCCGAATGAAAGACGGATGGGTGCTACCCATCCGCCAAGGTTGCTTGCCAGTGGCAAGGGAAGGAACCAAACTTCGGCTTCTCAGCCGTCCCGAGCCTGAACAAAACCGTCTGGTTTGTCCGGCACTACTTTGCTCCGGTCCTTCCTTCAGAATGCATCTCAGGCGGTGTTTCGACGACGCACCTCCTTTCGCAGTCTGCCCCAATAGTACAACATTTTGGACATGCGTACATTAATGCCAGCCAACGGATTGCCGGCAAATCGGCCGTTACCCTGGCCGCTGCCGGGAGATGCCGTACAGAAGCTCGTGGCGCAAAGGGTAGAGCGGCAGGAGGTCTATGCGATATCGTTTTCCAGCATAGCGCTGCATCAGTCCCCGAGCGCTACGAAGCACGGCCCTGTCCCATCCGAGCGGCAGGCCCAGCAGCTCACGGATCAAGCGAGCCTGCTCGGCCGTCCCTGGGTACCTGCCGGCCAGCGCCCTCAGGAAATTGAACTGCACCTGCCAGGCATCAAGTTCCCCATAGACGGAGAGCGCAGTCGTAAGCCCCTGACGGAGGTGCTGGATCTCATGCACCACCAAGCTGAGTGCATAGGGAGCCTTGGCGGAGCCCTGCGCGTAGCGCGGGTGCAGCTCGATGTTCCGACCCAGGGTCCAGCGGGCGGCTGTCGGCTGATCATGGATGCCGAGGCGAACACCACGCGCGCGCAGGTACTGTACAGCCTCGGTGCCGGCTTGACTGCTCTCTTCAAGTTCTTTCAGCAGCTGGCCCAACCACGACGCATGCTCGCGCATCGCCGCCCTAGCTTGCCGATCGCAGCGCCTGGTCGCGTATCTCGCCCAGGAACTGGATCAGCTCCCGTGCGCCCGACTCCCCAAGATTCGTGTCATCGACTTGGATCCGAATAACGCCCGCCCCCGAGGTGATCTCAAGTTCGTAGATGAAGCAATCAGCACACAGGGACTGAAGGTGCTCGGTCGCCGGCAACCTGGTCTGCGCAATGAGTTGATTCAACTCTCGAAGAGCTCCTTCCGATATCGGAGAAGTAACCGCGCGGCCGGACCGCTGGTCCTTGGCGGTCACCCATCCTTCACTTGACACCTGGATTTCCAGGTGGACGCCGGCAAAGCCCCCCGTCTGCGTGAGTCTGATAGTCCTCCACGAGCCGTCTTGTGTGGCCGCGGGACCTGGAAAAGACCGCAAGGGTCCGCAGGCGGTGAGCCACAACAGGCCCATAACGATCAGTAAAACAGGTTTCCTGCCGAACATTGTGCCTTCCTGCCGCGTAGTATACACGTGCAAAGACGCGATTCGTCCGGATCGGTTTCCCGGCGCGCGATCTTGTCCCTCGCGGGCAGTCCCCATGCGTGCCCCTGATAGGCCCTGAGAGTCCTGACTGGTAGAATCCAGTTATGCGAGAAGTGGCGATCCTTGGAATCGGGCAGACTGTTGTCGGAGAGCACTGGGACCAGTCGCTGCGTGACATCGGCGGGCAGGCCGCCCTGGCCGCCCTGCAGGATGCCGGCGTAGATCGGGTCGATGCACTGTACGTCGGGAACATGCTGTCCCCACTGGTCAGTGGACAGAATCAACTGGGAGCGTTCTTCGGGGACTGGATCGGCAATTGGCCCCATGAGGCCGTTAAGCTCGAGGCCGCGTGTGGATCCGGCGCGGCAGCATTTCGCGCCGCGTTGATGGCGGTGGCGTCAGGCGACGTGGACGCAGCCCTGGCACTGGGCGTGGAGAAGATGACCGATAAGGCCGGGCACGACGTGACGGCCGCCCTGGCCACCGCAGCCGATGCGGACTATGAGGTGGAACAGGGAGTCTCGTTCGTCGGGCTGAACGCGCTGATCATGCAGCGCTACCTTCACGAGTTCGGCTGGAAGCACGGTGATTTTGCGCCTTTTTCCATCAACGCGCACGCCAACGCAGTGCACAATCCGTTTGCACGGCTGCGGGAGAAGATCAGCCCTGAGAAGTTCGAGAGAGCGGCCATGATCGCGACTCCCATCAATCTACTGGACGCATCGCCCATCGGCGATGGCGCGGCCGCGGCCGTGCTGGTTCCGGCCGACAGGGTGAATGCGTCCCCCGCCAGACCGCGCATTGTCGTCTCGGCTTCGGCCGCAGCCACCGACACCATCGCCGTTCACTCACGCAAAGATCCATTGTTCCTCGCCGCCGCCCATGAGTCGGCCAGGCAGTGCTACAAAATGGCGGGTGTGACGCCGGATGACATCGATGTCTTCGAGCTTCACGACGCGTTCTCCATCATGTCGGCGCTCTCACTTGAGGCTTGCGGATTTGCGGAACGCGGGCAGGGCGTTCGCCTTGGATTGGACGAGGCTATCAAGATCAACGGCAACCTTCCCATTTGCACGCGTGGCGGTCTCAAGGCACGCGGTCACCCCGTGGGCGCCACGGGAATGTACCAGATCGTGGAAGTCATTCAGCAGTTGCGCGGCGAGTGCGGCGGAACACAGGTGGACGGCGCCGCGATCGGCATGACCCAGAACATCGGCGGCAGCGGCGCCTCGGTCCTTACACACATTCTGGCAGCGAACTAAGCGGACTAGCGGTCGCCGCCTGGACGTTGTGCGCGCGGCGTCAGGTCCCGGCCGCTGATCGCGCTTGCCATGCGCACGGGTGGCGCGCCAGAGGTTCGCTCGTGTAGAATAGGCTCATGCGCGACATCCTACGCTGGATACTGCGAAGGCTCATAGATCTCGTTGCCAGGGTGGAGATCCGCGGCATGGAGAAGCTGCCGCAAGATGGGGCGTTCGTTATCGCCACCAATCATCTCGGTATGCTGGATGCGACACTGTTGTACTATGCGATCGATCGCTGGGATGTGTTCGTTCCTGTTGCGGAGAAGTGGGAGGATGTGGCCTTTCTGCGTTGGCTGGGCAAGCACCTGAACTTTGTTTTCATTGACCGATTCAATCCCGACCTGAAGGCCATGCGCCAGATGATCTCGCTGATGGAAAAGGGCCACACCCTGGTCATTGCTCCCGAGGGCACGCGGTCCCCGGTCGGTTCAATGATCGAGGGCAAGCCCGGGGCCAGCTACCTGGCGGCCAAGCTCCAGAGGCCGATCGTTCCGATCGGCCTGGCGGGAACAGAGGACAGTGTGGTTTTCGGAAACTTGCGGCGACTCCGGCGGTCCGCTGTGCTGATCAATGCCGGCGCACCGTTCCTGCTACCTCCGCTCTCGCACCAGGATCGCGATGCAGCGCTGAGAGAGGATACGGACGAGATCATGTGTCGCATCGCGGCACTGATCCCCGAAAAGAATCGCGGCATATACGCAGGGCACCCGCGGCTTCGGAAGCTTCTCGCGGCGGACTAGCGATCCCGGCCGGCGCCGGGCTGTAACAAGGCCTGCTGGACCTGCTGCCCGTCCATCAGATAATCTCGCCTTCAGACCGGGCAAGGAATTCGCCGTCGCCGGCCTTGCCCAGCCATTTATCCCCGTCGACGATCAGCTTGCCGCGCAAGAAGACCTTCTCAGGGTAGCCAACCAGCTCCCAGCCTTCATACAGGCTGTAGTCTGTCCTGTGGTGCGTCATCCCGATCCCGTACCCGACGCGCCGCTCGGGATCCCAAATCACGATATCCGCGTCGGAACCCGGCAGCAGGGCACCTTTGCGCGGATACAGGCCGAAGATGCGCGCCGGGTTGGCGCTGTTCAAGGCCACGAATTGGCTCGCCGTGATCCTTCCGGCCCGCACCCCGTACGTCCAGAGGATTGGCAGGCGGTCCTGCACTCCCGGGAGGCCGTTAGGGATCTTGGTGAAGTCGCCTCGGCCCAATTCCTTCCCGGCGATCTTCACCTCGACACCCTCATACATAATCGGCCGCGTTCCATCATAGAAGAATGGGCAGTGATCGGTGCCGATCGACTGCAGCGTACCGTCACCCAGGGCCAACCACAGGCGCGCATTGTCTCTTTCCTCGCGCAGCGGCGGCGAGCAGATCCACTTTGCTCCGTCGGGCCGGCGCAAGTGCTCGGTCGTGAAGAACAGGTACTGGGGGCAGGTTTCCCCCATGACCTTGACGCCGCGATCTCGGGCGTAGCGCAGCATGTCCGCCTCACCCTCCACGTTCATGTGGACAATATAGACCGGCGCGTCTGCTTCCTGGGCCATGGCTGCCATCCTGAGTGTGGATTCCACGCCACCCCATGCTGGTCGGGTGAGCGCGTGCCACTCAGGCGTCGTGTGACCCGCAACCAATGCCTCGGCGACAAGAGTCTCGATCACATCCCCATTCTCGCAGTGTCCCATGACCAGCATGCCATTGTCGCGGGCGATGCGCAGCGCCTTGAAGATGTCGCCATCTGGCAGCCGCAGCCGGTCATTGTAGGCCGTGAATACCTTCAGCGAAGTGATCCCCAGGGACCTGAGCCCCGAGATCTGGCGACCGACGTTCTGGTCAAGGCGCGTCAGGTTCATGTGGAAGGCGTAGTCGATCGCCGCCTTCTCAGCCTTTCTCCTCCAGGCTTCCACTGAAGCTTCCAGCGTCGGGTGCTCGAACGGGACGAAGTCCATCACGGTCGTCGTACCGCCAAATGCAGCTGCCTTATGACCGGTGTAATGATCGTCAGAAGACACCGTTCCAAACATCGGGAGATCGAAATGTGTGTGCGGATCGACGCCGCCGGGCATGACAAGTTTTCCGGCCGCCTCGATGATCCTTGCGCCGTCGTCCTTCAGGCCGTGACCGATTTGCGCAATGGTCCGACCATCGATCAGGATATCGGCTTCAAGCGTCTCTGAGGCGGTTACAAGCGTGCCGTTGCGAATGAGAGTCAGCATCCTTCGCTCCTACAGGCCCCAGAATAGCACCATGCCCAGCAGTAGTGCCAGGAACGCAACAAGCATCAGGCCCGCGCCCACCTTGAAGAAATCGCCAAAGCGGTGATTCCCCGGCCCCATCATGATCAGGTTGACTGGATGCGCGATTGGCGTCAGGAAGGCCGCTGAGCATCCCATGGCCGTGGCCACTGCAATGGCATGCGGATCGGCATGCAATTCGAGGGCCGCGCTGATGGTGATCGGCCCAACGAGGAAGGACGCCGACTGGCTGCCCATGAACTGAGTCAGCGCGGCAGCCGCCACGAACGCGGCAGCCGCCAGCCCCAAGGGTGCCACGCCGCCCAGGAGATCGATCGCCGCTGCACCGAGGCGCGCGGCAATACCCGTATTGATCATCGCCAGGCTGGCAGCGTGCATACCAGCGACGAAAATGATGATCTCCCATTCGATCGAACGGTAGGCATCCCGCAATGAGACGAAGCCGCCCACGACCGCCACAAACGCCGCCGCAAGGACTGCGAGATAGATCGGCAGGCCGATGATCGCCAATACAAGGGCGCCTGCAAAGACCACGATGCTTGCCAGGGCGCGACGTCGCGGCACGCTGCGGGTGGCAGGATCCGGCTCGAAGATGATCAGCTCCGGATCTGCATGCAGCTCGCGGACGCGGCCGGCCGGGCCCACGATCAGCAGGGCGTCGCCGCGTTGAAGCGCCATGGTTCCGACGTCGGTGCGGTAACTGTGGCCGCCTCGCTGTATCGCCAGAACAGTGAAGCCGTACCTGCTCCGGAAAGCCAACTCCTTGATGCTCTTGCCCGCGTACACCGAGTGGGGAGCAAGAATGAACTCGACCAGCGTTAAGCCGAAGTTGGTGATCGTATGGGCTTCCGCCTTGACATTCACTTCCATCGAAGCGAGCTGCTGAACGCGTTCCTCGCGGCCCACCACAAGGAAAACATCGCCTTCGCGGATCATTTCCTCCGCCGCCGGTGCAAAGTAGGCCTGATAGCCCCGGCGCATGGCGACCACTGCAATTCCGAGCCGCTCGCCGAGGGAGGCTGTCTGCAACGAGCATCCCACGAGGGAGGATGCGCCGCCCACGCGGGCCTCCCAAAGCC
Organism: Chloroflexota bacterium; assembly: GCA_043805815.1. Lineage (GTDB taxonomy): Bacteria > Chloroflexota > Anaerolineae > Anaerolineales > Villigracilaceae > Fen-1038. Next base: position 12,986 of record JAZDHO010000014.1, on the reverse strand, counting down.
GATCGCTTACCTCATAGAGACCCTCCAGCTCATCGCTGGCGCGACGCGCGAGCAGCTGTTCGGGTCCGGGCCGCCGTGCAGGGACCAGGCGGTACCCAAAGAATGCAAGATACGCGATTCCAAGCACCGCGATCAGGCCGCCGACGGGGGCGAAGGAGAGGACGTTGAGAGGTTCCTGCGGCGGTTCCGCGATCGTCAAGAGCTGACTCATGACGATGTTTGCCGTCGTGAAGTATGTGGCCATGCCGCCCAGCGCTGTGCCAAATGCAATGGGGATAAGCAGCCGGCTGGGTCTGACGTGATTCTTGCGTGATGCCTGGATCGCGCTCGGAAGCAGCAACGAACCCACGGCGACGTTGTTCATCAAGAGCGCCAGTAGTGCCGCCGAGAATGTAAACAGGAAGATCAGCCGGCGCACAGACTGCTGCGCCGCGGCAGCAAGGCTGCTCCCCAGCCAAAGCATCACGCCATTGCGCGAGAGCGCGTGGGTCAGTATAAACAACCCAATCAGGATCAGCACCAGAGGCTCGCCGAAGCCCGAGATCGCCAGGAGCGCCTCCTCGGGGGCTCGTCCCCGGCCGAGCACGCCCACTCCCAGGAACTGGGCAACACCCAGCGCGACGATCATGAACAAACCAGCCACATCCACGCGCCAGCGCCCAAGGAAGATGAGTGCCAGCGGAAGGACGAGCATGGCGGTGACAATTCCCGTTTCCGGCGTCATGGCTCAATCCAGTTCCCTGGGGTCATACGCGCCGTCGTCCTCCTTGATGCCCAGGAGTGTCAGGAGCACCTCGGGCGGCACCTCCACATCCGGCATTCCGGCCTGATACAACTGCGCCGCCTCTGCCCTTTCACGCAGGGATCGCCACAGCAGGGCGCGTTCATCTGAGTCGACGACCAGATCATTTAGCGTCCTCGAACGCAACAGGTACTCGCCGGTCGTGTACAGGAAGGTGACGCGCCGCCACTTGTCGGCAACGATCGGATTCCGCAGCCTTTCGAGGCCTCCCACCTGGAGGCGAAAGTACTCTTCGTTGGCACGGGGATGCTGTGATTCGTCCTTGAGCAGCTCGGCGCGCGTCGTCAGTTCGTGCCCGCGAACCGGGGCTGTGAAGTCAATCCGCCCGCCAAGGGCGCCAAAACTGGCGGGCTGATAGAACGCCAAGTGGTCCACGGTGACTACCTTGGGCGCTGTCTTAAGGGGTATGCGATACCAGCCGAGCAGTCGGGCGATCTCCAGGTCCCGCGGCGAAGGCACCAGGCACACCAGGATCAGGTCGCTGTCGCGTACGGGCATCTCCGGTAGGTCGACCTACACCGTGGGCTTGCTCCGGCAAGAAGTGGCACGTCGTGCCTACTTGAGCAGCCCTGCTTCCTCGTTGAATTCGATGATCTGTTGGTCGATTTCGTCAACCTGCTGCTGCACTTCCGTCCAATAGTCGGATCGGCTCCACATATCCTGGATCTCTTCGTACGTCTTCCCCTGCTGCTCCACCCAGGTGTAGTACTTTAGATTGTGGACGCGGCGCCGGTCCGGGTAGCGCAGCTCCAGCATGTTGTCCGTCGACTGACCGTGCAGGTAGCGCGCGAAGTCCGCCGCGGCGTCTCCGGCGCTGTACTCGCCGTGTTCAGCATGCATCTCATGCAACCGTGAACGGTAGAGCTCCATCGAGTCCGTTAGCACGGTGACCATGATGTCATTCTCGTCCATCTCATAGTATTTCGCGACCTTGATCGCGGCCAGGACATTGGAAATGCCGGAGAAGCCCAGCAGGTCAAGCTGGGATACCGTCGCCTCGGGGACGCCGCGTTCTACCAGGTACTGCCTGCCGTTTTCCTCGTTGAACAGGCGGGCGAGGTTCACCACGGCATTATCGTCGATTGCCACCACCAGGTCCGTGTTCTTCGCGTTGTGGATCCACGGGACGTGCTTGTCGCCGATCCCCTCGATCCTGTGCGAGCCGAAGCCGTTCTCGAGCAGCGTGGGGCACTGCAGGGCTTCACTGGCGGCGATCTTGCTGTCCGGGAACAGCTGCTTCATGTAGTCTCCGCTGGCGATCGTCCCCGCCGAGCCGGTGGCCGATGCCATCCCGCGATATCGTCCGCGCGGTCCCATGACGTGCTTCAGGACCTCTTCCATGGCATGACCGGTCACCTCGTAGTGCCACAGGTAGTTCCCGAATTCTTCAAACTGGTTGAAGATCATCAGGTCCTGGCCCGATGCGCGCAGCTCCTTGCACTTGTCGAAGATCTCTTTGACGTTGGACTCCGAGCCAGGCGTCTTGATCGTCTCGCCCGCGATCCTGGAAAGCCACTCGAAGCGTTCCTGGCTCATGCCCTCAGGCAGGATGGCGATCGACTCGCACGCCAGCAGCGCCGAATCGTATGCGCCGCCTCGACAGTAGTTGCCCGTCGATGGCCAAACCGCCTTCTGCGTAGTCGGGTCGAACTGCCCGGTTACCAGCCTGGGTACGAGACAGCCGAACGCAGCGCCCACTTTGTGAGCGCCAGTCGGAAACCACTTGCCAACGAGCACCACAATGCGAGCCTCCACCCCGGTCAGGCTGCCTGGCAGCTCGAGGTAGTTCACGCCGCCGAACGCGCCGCCGCTGGGCTGCGGTTCATTGTGCCATGAGATGCGAAAAAGATTCCGCGGATGAAGGTCCCACATGCCAATGGATTTCAGCTCCCGCTTCACTGCCGCCGGGACCGTCGCAGGATCCCTCATTTGTGCAAACGTCGGTATGACGATATTGCGCTCTTTCGCCCGCCTGATCGCGTTCTTGCGTCGCCCCTTGTCTATCGACAGGTCGATCTTGGTCATCAGCGTCCTCCCGGAAAATTGTCAGACAATTTCGATTATATCTCAGGCGGAAATTTCAGCCCCAAAAGTCCATCGAGGCGTTCAGGCTTGCCGCCTCCCGGGCCTTATGCAGCCGAAACGAGGAGCGGCCTCATGGCTGCAATCCTCGCCTGGCGCGCCCCTGGAATGCAGGACCCTCTTGCCTACTTGCGGTAGGCAACCATCATGCCATCCCGCACGGGCACGAGGGTGACGATCCACTCGGGATCAGCGCCGATCGCTCGTGTGAACTCGCGGACGCCCTGCGTGGCCGCGGACCGATCGCTGCGGTTGAAGATCCGGCCGCTCCACAGCATGTTGTCAATGATCAGCACGCCGCCATGTCGCAGTTTCTCCTTGATCAATGGCAGCGAAGCCGGATAATCCTGTTTGTCGATGTCGTTGAAGATGAGGTCAAATCCGCCGGGCTGCAGGCGCAGGGTCTCCACGGCCTCAGCCACGTGAAACGCGATCATCCCCTCGAGGCCCATGCGAGAGAGATGCCCGCGCGCCTTTTCCGAAAGGCTCGCATCCCAGACCGTGTGGTGCACCAAACCACCGCCATTCTCCTTCACCGCCCGTGCAAACCATGCCGTGGAGTAGCCGTAGCCGGAACCGAGTTCAAAGACCGATTTGGCGCCCATCAGCCGCGCGACTTGATAACAGAAATAGCCGGCGGCAGGCCCAATGATCGGAAACCCGGTCCTGGCCGCGAACTTCTCCATTACCGCCATTTCCGGTTCGCGCCGCGGCACCAGGCTGATCAGGTAGTCCTGGACTTTGGAGTAGCTGATTCCAGACACGTCTCACTCCTAAGGCTGGCGCGGCGTCGTCCTGCGCGACCAGCAACGCGCGTTCAAACTCAGGTCCGGTCTTCGGGCGATTCCCTGACAATATACAGCGGCCGACCTTTGGCTTCGTCATACAGCCGACCGATGTACTCTCCCAGTACGCCTAGCGAGATCAGTTGGATGCCGCCCAGGAAAAGGACAGCGATGAGAGTCGTGGCCTGCCCCGTGAACTGCGGGATCCCCGCCATGCGCAAATACACCACAAGAGGGATCGCCAGGATCGCGATCCCGGCGGAGAAGAAGCCGAAATACGTGGCGACCTGCAGGGGGAAGTACGAGAAGCTGGTGATGGCATTCAGCGCCAGCAGCAACATCTTCTTAAAGGGATACTTGGTGACCCCGGCGTAGCGCGGACTGCGCCTGTATTGCACGCCAATCTGCCGGAAACCCACCCACGCCGACATACCGCGTGGGAAGCGGTGCCGCTCGCGCATGGTCTTCAAGACGTCGACCACCTTGCGATCCATCAGGCGGAAATCGCCGGTATCCACCGGTATCGCGACGTCCGTGATGCGGTAGATCAGCCGGTAGAAGAGCGAGGCGCTCAGGCGCTTGAACCAGCTCTCGCCCTTGCGCTCGGCTCGGACCGCATACACCACATCGTAGCCCTCTCTCCATTTCCGAGCCAGATCCGGGATGGCTTCCGGCGGGTCCTGTAAGTCCGCATCGATAATGACGACCGCATCGCCGCGGGCGAAGTCCCAGCCGGCCGTGATGGCGATCTGATGGCCAAAGTTGCGCGCGAAGATCACGGGGCGGACCCGGCGATCCTTTCTGGCGAGCCCGCGGATCGCCTCGGTTGAGCCATCAGTGGAACCGTCGTCCACCAGTATCAATTCCCACGGCTCCCGCATCGCGCTCATCACTTTCTTGATGCGCTGATACAGGTACGGCAGGCTCTCTGCCTCGTTGAAAATCGGGGCAACGATCGAGTAGGTGATGCGCGGGCTCATTTGTTCAGGATGCCCTTGAGCGCTTTCAGGGTTGGTTCGATCACAGGCGCCTCACCGACGGCGCGCATAGCGGCATGGGTGTCTTTGAGCCCACTGCCGGTGTTGAGGACCAGAACGGGGTCATCGCTTTGCACCACTCCGTCGGCACGCGCCTTCAATAGCCCCGCGTATGCAGCGGCACCTGCAGGCTCTGCGAAAATTCCCATGAGCCCCAGATCCGCAAGCGCGCGGAGGATATCCTCATCACTCACGGTCAGGTAGGTCCCGCCTGTCTCCCTGGCAGCCCGGACGGCGCGCACGCCATCCCGTGGTAGATCGACCGAGATGCTGTCCGCGAGGGTATTCGCCGAAACCGGCGTAATGACCTCGGTGTTCGCGTGGAAGGCATTCGCGATGGCGGCCGAACCGATTGCCTGGATACCCATCAGTTTCGGCAGCCGCGGGATCCAGCCAAGTTGGAAAAGGTCCTTGAAGCCCTTGTGAAGGCCGGAGATGATGTTCCCATCCCCCACCGGAACAAACACGGTAAGCGGTGGATGCTCGGCGCCCTCACCCATCTCCTGGTGCCATTCCTTGTGAGCCGCCTGCCACCACTCCCAGATCTCCAGCGCCGCCGTCTTCTTGCCTTCAGCCGTGAAAGGGTTGTAGCCTGTGTTACGGCAGTACCAGCCGAACTCCTGGGCCGCCTTGAGTGTCAGGTCAAATGCATCGTCGTAGGTCCCGTCAACCAGAACCACGGTGGCGCCGAACACGAGCAGCTGGGCCACTTTGGCCGGGGGCGCGGTCTTGGGGGCGAGGACTACCGCCTTCTGCCCTACGGCGGCCGCCATGCCTGCCAGCGCCGCGCCGGCGTTGCCAGTCGACGCAGTGACGATCACTTCTGCTTCGACCTCGTGGGCCCGCGCAACCACGAGGGCACTGGCACGATCCTTGAACGAGGCTGTTGGATTGCGGCTCTCGTCCTTGAGCCACAAGTGTTTGAGGCCCAGGCGCTCTCCGACGCGCCGCAGAGCAAAGACGGGCGTACCCCCGGCCGCATGCAGCGGCGTGGAACTGCCGGGGAATTCCACAACCGGCAGCAGCGGCAGGTAGCGCCAAAGGGACGGATCCGAGCGCGAAGCAATGTCGGATGGCTGGAACTTGGCACGCAGCGCCTCAAAGTCCAACAACACGTCGAGATTGCCCCCATCCTTCGGGCACGTGTACGTGACGTCCGTGGGGCCGTACTCAGTTCCGCAAAGTGAGCAACGATATCCAAGGAACTTGTTCATCTATCGTGAGGCAATTCTACCGCGTTGCCCGCCCTATCTTGCCGCACAACCTGGACATATGCAATCGGCCGGCGCGCATGGACATTCGGCAAGGCATTGTTCGCGAAAGGCTTTGACAGTCCTCTGCGGAAGGCCCAGCCGCCTCCGCTCGATCCCGCTGAGAGGGCATCTATTCCACTACGCCCGCCGGACAGCGCGGGCGATAAGTTCCTGATCGACGGGCAGGCGGTCTATCCGAACGCCCACGGCGTTGTAGATCGCATTCGTGATGGCCGGGGGCGTCGGGATTGTGCAGATCTCCCCCACGCCCTTCGCTCCGTAGGGTCCCTGGGCGGCCGGGTGCTCCACGACGATCGAGGTGATGGCCGGAGTGAGCATGATGCCGGGCATGCGATAGCGGGCAAGGTGGTCGGTCACCACATTGCCGTTCTCGACCACGAATTCCTCGGTCAAGCAGCTTCCGATACCCATCATGACGCCACCCTCCACCTGACCCTGCAGGCCCAGCGGGTTGAATGCCGCGCCCACGTCGTTGGCGGCGATCACGCGCAGCACCTGCACCTCACCGGTGCGTGTGTTCACCTCCACTTCGGCGGCTTGGGCCGCAAAGGAAAAAGCAAAGTGCATGTCGCCGCCCTCACCCAGGGGCTGCGTCGGAGGCGCCTCGTACTCGTACAGCGCGCGCGGCTTCTGGCCCATGGCTTTCATCTCTCTGGCAGCCTCGGCCAGGTTCATCGTTCGCCCGTTCGCGTGCACCAGGCCGTCGGCGAAATGGATCTTCGCCGGCGGCACATCCAACTTCTCGGCCAGAGCAGTCGAGATCGCTTCCCGAAGCGCCTGGGCCGCAAGGCGCGAAGCATTGCCGGTGACGAAGGTCTGCCGCGAGGCGGTGGTGGGACCGCCGTCCGGCGTCAGGTCCGTGTCCATCACAAGCACCCGGACGCGTTCGATGGGAACGGAGAGTTCCTGGGCAACTGCCATCTGCATGACCGTAACCAGTCCCTGGCCCAGTTCGGCTGAAGAACTCCTGACCTCGAGGGAACCGTCGTCATACAATTCGACCTCGGCACCTGCCTTGTCGGGAGCGCCGCCTCCCAAGCCTGTGTTCTTGTAGCCCACGGCAAAGCCCCACGCGTGCACCAGGTGCGCTGCATCTGCCGGACTATGGGGTCGGAGGACCGCGTCAGCCTCGACTCCGCAGGCTACCGCGGCCTGCTTGATCATCTCGGCCCTCACTCGGTCCACGCACTCCATAAGTCCCACGGATTCGCGGAGTAACTGGCCGGTGTTGGTCGTGCTGCCGACTTCTAGGGCATTCATCCGTCTCAACTCGATGGGATCGAGTTGCAGCTTTTCCGCAAGCATGTCCATCATCGATTCAATGGCAAAGGCAGACTGCGTGACGCCAAAACCGCGGAACGCTCCCGCCGGCGGATTGTTGGTGTACATGGCATAGCAGTCGGCCCGAACGTGAGGGACTTCATACGGGCCGGCTGAGTGGGTCGTGGCGCGCGTCATGACTTTGTCGCCAAGCGAGGCATAGGCTCCAGTATCGCCATACAGCTCGCTTTCAACCGCCTGCAGGCGCCCATCTTTGGTCGCGCCGACCTTAAGGCGGATCATGGTGGCGTGTCGCTTCGGATGGACCAACATGCTCTCGTGTCGGTCAAATAGCAGCTTCACCGGTCGGTGCGTCGCATTTGCCAGCAGAGCTGCATGGATCTGGCCGGCAATATCCTCCTTGCCGCCGAAGCCGCCGCCCATCAACTGACCGACGATCCGGATGCGCTCTTCAGGCCATCCCAGCACACGCGCCACCTGCGTCCGATCCTGATAGGGGATCTGCGAGGCGACATAGATCTCCATGCGCGCATCGGAGGCTGGCACAGCGATGCTGCACTCTGGTTCCAGGAATGCGTGCTCCATCATGGGCGTATGGAATGTATGCTCCATGATCACATCCGACGCCGCGAAGCCTCGATCCATGTCTCCCTTGCGGACCTTGATATGCTTGAGCAGGTTGCCCTGCGGGTGTATTTGCGGAACATCGCTCCGGCGCGCCTGTACGGCATCTGTGATCACGGGCTGCAAATCGAACTCAGCCTGGACAAGAGATGCCGCTCGGTCAGCGATATCCTGCGTCTCGGCGGCGATCAAAGCCAGGGCATCGCCGACATATCGGACGCGTTCACCCACACCAATCAATACGGGCCAGTCGTAGACGACCAGGCCGTGATTGCGCTCGCCTGGAATGTCATCAGCCGTCAAGACCGCAACGACGCCCGGCACCGCCTTGGCGGCGGAGACGTCGAGACTCTTCAAGAACGCGTGCGGCACCAAGGCGCGGCGCACCTTTGCGTACAGCATGCCGGGAAACACCAGGTCGTCCGTGTAGACGGCCTTGCCATTCACCTTCTCCACGGCATCGGGGCGCACGTGCACCCGACCGACGACGTTTTCCGGACGGGAAGATTCCGGGACTTGCGGCGCATGCATTGGGGCACCGGTGCGCATGCTATCCGCCGCAGCCAGGATCGCACCCTCTATCGCCGGATAGCCGGCGCAGCGACAGAGCGTATCCTTTAGGGCAAAGCGGATTTCCTCGCGGCTCGGATTGGGATTGTGTTGCAGGAGCCCGTATGCAGTCATGATCTGGCCAGGAATGCAGAAGCCGCACTGGACTGCGCCATATGTGATGAACGCCTGCTGCAGTGGATGAAGGGCCTCGCCGGGCTGTCTGCCCTTCTGCGACTGGTTATTCGGTTCCAGACCCTCAATGGTGAGGATCTTCTTTCCATTCGCTCGGGCGGCCGGATACATACAGGAGAGGATCGGCTCCCCGTCCACCAGGACCGTGCAGGTGCCGCACTCGGATTCCCCGCATCCGATCTTGGTGCCGGTAAGTTGGAGCCGATTACGCAGCAGAGCCGCCAGGGTCTCGCCTGGGACAACCGGCAGACTGCACGGCCGTCCGTTAACGGTCAGGCTGAGAGACTCCATTCTGCCACTCATTGCTCGGTGCGGCTCCATGCACAGCTGAGCGCTTCCTGCAGCAGGGGTCCCACGAGTTGGCGGCGATAGTCCGCGCCCGCGCGCCTCGGGCTCGTCCGAAACGTCGCATGTGCAAGAAGGGCTTCCGTTGCCAGGCGGCATGCCTTGTCGGAGAAGGTTCCGCCGACCAATGCCTGTTCGGCCTCCAAGGCGCGCCGAGGCGTGGGCCCGGAAGGTCCCACTGCAAGCCGCACGGCCTCGATGGTGTCGCGGCTGCGCCGGATCCACACCGCAAGATTTATGATCGGCAACGCCACTCCCTGGGGCCGCATGATGCGCTTGAACGCCGATGCTTCGTGGCGGCCCTTCAAGGGTATGTGAAATCCAACGATGAGCTCCGTCCCCCGCTTCAGCACTGATTTCCCGGGTCCCTCAAACAGCTCGGCGATCGGCAGGCGGCGGCTGCCATCCAGGGCGGCTATTTCAACGACCGCATCCAGTGCCAGCAGAGCTATGGTCCCATCGGCCGCAGGAAGCGCGTGCGCCACGTTGCCCCCCAGGGTGGCCACATTCCGGACCTGAGGCCCGCCTATCAGGTCACACGCCTCCACCAGTGCCTCAGCGTGTTGGGCAGTAAGCGGGTCCCTGGCGATTCGCGTCAGCGGGACTGCCCCACCGATGAACAGCATGCCGGCGCGCGAATCCAGCGCAGTCATCTCCGCGACGGACGTCAGATCCACCAGTGTGGTTGCGGGGGAATGCCGACCTTGCCCCATATCGAGCAGCAGATCCGTGCCGCCGGCAATCGGCGCCGCGGGCCCGGGCGAATCACGGAGCGCCCGCAGCGCTTCAGATAGTGTCGTCGGACTGATGTAGTTGTGCCAAAGGTTCATGTGGCTCGCCTTCACCGAAGAACGGCGGCACTTTTCGAGGGGACTGACCCCACGCCGCTGCAGTGATGTCGAGGCTGCAGCGACCACCGAACCAATGGAATTCGATTCTACCGCTTTTCCTCGGACCGGACGCCTGCCATCAACAGGCCGAGCTTCTCGCGTGTTGCCACGCAGCGGTCGAGGATATCCATGATCTGGCCTTCATAGATCCCCGCGAAGCGGTCCGAGAGCGCCAGGATTTCATCCAGCTCCTCGGAGATGAGCAGGATCGCGGTACCGCCCCGCCTTTGCTCCAACAGATTCAACAGAAATCATATGATACTTGTCCGGAATGCCCCGAGACTGAGTCGCCAGTGCTCTGCCATCGGAGAGCCTTCTCCGGAATGAGAGGTGGCAGGACATCGGGTCCAGCCACCTCACATTCCCGGGGACCTATTTTCCGCGCTCGCCGCGAATATATGGCTCGCCCAGCGCCGCCGGGGCGCCGATGCGTTTGCGTGTGGCTTCGCGGGATCCGATCACCAGCACGATGATAGTGAAAGCGTACGGGATCATCTGGAGGAAGAAGCCCCAGTATGGATTGTAGTAGAACGGATTTCTCAGACCCACTAGTAAGGTGGGTCCCTGGATATCCAGGATCAGGCGTCGCAATGCGCCGAAGGCGTACGAACCTGCGGCGGCCCGAATCGGATCCCATTGCGCGAAGATCACCAGGCCGACCGCGATCCAGCCCTGCCCGCCAGTCGTCAATTCGCTGAACCAGCCGGGCGAGACTGCCAGGCTGATGGTTGCGCCCGCCAAGCCGGCCAGCATCCCGCCGACAAATACGTACGCATAGCGCATCGCAAAGACATTGATGCCCAATGCGTCTGCAGCAGCGGGGAACTCGCCGACGGCGCGCAGGTGCAGACCAGGCCGGGTGCGGTTGATGTAGTACCACGCCAGGGGCGTCATCAGGTACCCGACATAGACCAGCACGCTCTGGTCCGTGAAGAAAATGGGGCCCAGCACCGGCACTGCGGAGAGCCCTGGGACCGTCCATGTCGGCAGCAGGGATACGGCACCCGCCTTGCTCAAGCCCTCGCCCAGGACCAGGCTAACCCCCGTCCCCACGAAGGTGAGCGCCAGCCCGCTAACGACCTGGTCGGCCTGCAGGCCGATCGAGATGAATGCGTGGATCTGGCTGAGCAGCCCTGCAGCCAGCATGGCCACGATCACCCCGAGCCATGGGTTGTCAAGCTGAACACCGACGCTGAAGGCGGTCATGGCACCGATCAGCATCATCCCCTCAACGCCGAGATTAAGCACGCCCGAGCGCTCTGCCAATACCTCGCCCAGCGTGGCAAACAAGAGGACGGTTCCGCTCGCGACCCCAGCCTGCAGGATATCGATGAAATTCATCGGCTAATCCTCCGCGCTGCCGCGGACCACGCGGACCTGGTAGCGCAGGAAGAAGTCGCTGGCGATCAAGCACACAAGGATGATGCCTTGGATCATCTTTGGCACCCCTGATGGCTGGATCTCACGTCCGGCCAGGATCAGAGCGCCGAACAGCACCGACACAATGATGATCACCAGGGGGTTAAGCTTCGCCAGCCACGCCACAATGATCCCCGTAAAACCGTAGCCGGCAGCCAGAGGCGACGTTTGCAGGCGGTGCACCACGCCCGTGACTTCCGACATGCCGCCCAGACCGGCCAGCGCGCCGGAGACCATCATCGCCAACACCGCGTTGCGCCTGATGTCAATGCCCGCATAGCGCGCAGCACGCGGATTGTCCCCAATGAGACGGATCTCATAGCCCCAGCGGCTCCTGAAAACCAGGACCCACAGGATGACCGCCGCGATGATCCCCAGCAGCAGGCCCAGGTGGGTCGTGAGTCCCGCGAAGGCCGGTACGCTCTTGGCGTAATCCAGCAGCCTCGGCAGCCACGCATTGTTGGGGAAGGTCGGGCTCATCTGGAAGCCGCCCTCAGTCCACACCGCAAAGATCCAGAAGTTCACCCAAGCAACCGCAATGTAGTTCAGCATGAGCGTACTGATGATCTCATTGACACTGAAGGCGGCCTTGAGGTAACCGGGGATGAAGCCCCACGCCGCCCCGGCCGCCATGCCCGCCAATATCATCACCGGAATGAAGATCCAGCGCGAGGTCTCGGCGGGCAGCACCGGTGTCAGGATGATCGCACTCGCGCCGAAGGCGCCCATGATGAACTGGCCTTCGGCACCGATGTTCCACAATCGCATGCGGAAGGCCACCGAGCACGCCAGCGCCGCCAGCAATATCGGCGTGGCCTTGACGATCGTGTCCGACAATACGCCCAGGCTGCCGAACGAGGCGTTCGCAATGTGCAGGTAGGATCGGATCGGATCCCCTCCCGCCGCGCCGATGACGAACCCGCCCACGATCAACGCAACCAGGATGGCAGCCACGGAAAGGGCCAGGGGATACCAGGACGGTGGTTCGTCCAGGCGCGGCTCGAAACGGATTCTGAAGGCAGGCACTCGGCGGCGCATGGCTGATGTTTCAGCCATGTGCAGGCGCTCCATGCTTGTGGATCTCTGAAAGGGGTGTGCCCGTCATCATCAGGCCGACCGTCTCGATCAACCTCTGATCCGGATCCGCCGTCTCCGTATTGAGTTCACCCATCGTCCGGCCCTCGTAGATCACGTAAACACGATCGCTCAAAGATAGCAACTCCTCCAGTTCCTCGGATATGAGCAGGATTGCCGCGCCCGCCTCGCGCTGCGCCATCAGCAGCTTGTGCACGCCCTCGATCGCGCCGACGTCGAGGCCCCGAGTCGGTTGAACGGCGACAATGAAGACCGGATGACCCGAGATCTCGCGCGCCAGGATTACGCGCTGCAAATTGCCTCCGGACAGCAGCCGCACAGGCGTGGACACCCTGGGGGCCATGATCTCGTAGGCCTCCTTCAGCTGTATGGCGAATTTCGTGGCAGCTACCATATCGAGCAGGCCCCCGTGGGAGATCGGCGCCTGCCGGTATTTCTTCATGATGACATTGTCGGTGATGCTGAGGTCCGGCGCAGTGCCAACATGCGTGCGGTCCTCGGGGATATACGAGATTCCATGCTCGATGCCGAAGAGCGTGCTGCGGTTGCTCACGCGTGCTCCGTTCAGCAGCACCTGCCCCTGGTCGCACTTCCGCAATCCTGATATC
>JAZDHO010000013.1:0-18717 GCA_043805815.1 Chloroflexota bacterium | reverse complement strand
CGCTGATCCACGTTCTTCGCGGCCCGATCGTAGTACAGATCGAAGAGCTGCCCCGAGTCGACGCGCACGCGGAAGAAGAAGCGCCCGACGTTCAACGAGCCGCGGTGGGACGCGACCGCGGCATGCGCCGGCTGCATATTGCGCTCCGCGCGCCCGCGGCGGGTGAAATCCGTCCATTCCGAGAGTGTTTCCACGATACGATACGTCGTTTCGCCCACGATGAATCCGTCCGGGCAGTGCGGCAGCTTCGCGCGCGTCGGAGGTGTGCGGAAGCTGACCTCGATGGGCTGGTCCAGGAAATGGACGGGGCGCGGCTCAGGATTTCTCAAGGTAATCCGTCGGCGCGACGTGCAGCTTCATAAGCGCGCTTGATCCTGATTGGCATAGGCTGCTCCAAGCCCGGAAGTTCACCGACGCCCGTCGAGCTCCAGGTGGAAGTGATGCAGGAAGCGGTGAAAGAGCGGTGTGATCAGCACCCCAGCGGCCACCAGCAGGACCATCCCCGAGAATAGGGCATAGAATGATGCGAAGAGCTTCCCAGGCTGCGTGCTTAGGAGTGCCACCGGGCCCATGCCGCCCAGGATCATGGATGCGTTGAGCAGGGAATCGAGCCACGTGAGGCCTTCGAGAAAGTGATAGCCAAGGATTCCAATGGCCAGCGAGAACAGGATGATGCCCGTCGACAACATGAGGTAGGTTGCGATGCGCCGGAGGAAAACCCGGCGGCTTGCCAGTGGATGTTTTCGGTGCTCCAACTGAATCATTGACTCAGCCTCCAGCGTACTTCCAATCCCAGAACCAGAAGGCCAGCCCCTTGAACTCACCCCACTTGCTGAAGGCCTTCTCAACGTGCCTGGGCGTGATCTTCCGGCCGCGGTGCCATTCGTGCGACACCATCTTCAGGGCGTAGGTGTCGATGGGGATGAAGTCCGAACGCCCCAGGATCATCAACAGGTTTGCGGCGGCGTAGGGGCCGACGCCGCGGATCTTGAGCAGCTCCTTGCGGAGTTCCAGGGTCGGCAGCGCGGAGGTCTTGAACGATTCAACGTCCAGTTCGCCCGAGGAGGTGCGCCGGCCGAGCTCATGGATGGACGCGGCGCGATAGCCCACGCGAACTTTGTTCCGCAACGCCGCGGGACCTGCGGCAGCGACCTGATCCGGCTTGGGAAACGCGCTGGCGCGGCCGTCCGAGGCAGGCGTCCCGAAGGAGGCAACCAGGGTGAGGTTCATGCGCCTCGTGGCAGCCCAGAGCGTATTGGTTGTGAGGATGGTCTTGAGGACATCCTCGAAGAACGTCGGTGAGCGCAGGACGCGCCCGTGGGCATGCTTGCGCGCCTTGCGCAGCTTTGGCTCGCCACGCGCCGCCCTGTAGAAGGAGGAGAAATCCTGGTCGAGGCCGAACATCCAGGAGACCTTCTCCGATACCTCCTGGCTCTCAGCCTTGCCGAGCCTGCCGGGCACATCCACTTGCACTCCGCCGGACGCCTCGCGCATGTCCAGGTCAACGACGCGACCGTTCGCCAGGCGATCTGTGTAGGAGAGCAGCTGGCGGTCCTCGTCGAAGCGGAACGGCGCCAATTGCACCCAACCGTGTGAATTCACGACGGAGTTGAAGTTGAATGGCTGGCGGGCGGCGAGGGTTAGTGTGGTCATTCCGGGATTCTATCCAATTCGGCGGCGCAGAAGCCGGAGGGATGCCGCCTGGAACACGATCACAATAAGCATGGCGGCCGCGAACGCAGCCGGGATGCCCGCCGGCAGGAGCAGCAGGGCCAGCGTGAACATGAAACTCGCATAGGAGAAGAGGCCCAGATGCAGACCGCGCAGGACACTGACGGCGGCCGCCGCGCCGTGCTGATGTTGAGCGAAGGCGGCCAGGATCGCAGTGAAGAGCGGGAACGGCGAGAGCAGACCCGCCAGGTGCGGGCCCACGGCTGGCGCAAGGCCGGTGATAAGCAGCACGAAGCCGGTGGCAATGAGCATGCGCAGCGGAATGTCCCAGGCTGCAGGCAGCATCTGGGTCTGCAGGCCCGAATCGGCAGGGCGCGACAACAGCCTGATGGAAAGCAGCAGCGCCGCCAACACTGCTGCCCACAGTGGCACGAGGGGCACGTGGATCGGCCGCAGGATGGCAGTCATGACAAAGAAGGCCGCTGAGGCAGCCATGAGCGTCGGCAGCCACGTCCAACGCAGGGCGATGGCCCCGTAGACGATGGTAAATGCGACCAGCGAGAAGACGCCCGCCAGGATGCCGGCGGCGGTATCCGCGGCGAAGGCGGCCCCATGCGACAGCGCCAGGAAGAAGATGATCGGGCCCGTTGTGAGGGGTAGAGCCACGATCCAACCGCTGACGGCATGTCCCCATTTGCGGCCTGCGAGACTCGCCAGACCGATCAGTGCAGGGGTCAGGAAAAGCTTCAAGAGCAGCAGATTCACGGGTGGAGGGAGATTCCGAAGAGCTGGGGTCTGGCGATGCGGATGTAGTCATCCGAGCGCATGAAAATGGAGCGGTCCAACCGGCCGGCATTGAAGACCACCTCCTCGTTCTGGCGCACCAGCGGATCCGCCAGGACCATCAAGCGTTCGTTGAAGGAGAAAGGCGGGATGGCGCCTATGACGCAGCCCGTCAGCGCCTCGGCCTTCTCGTGCGTGGCCACACCAATGCCGGCAGCGTTGAAATGTGCCCGGATTGCCTCGAGGTCGACGCGCCGATCGCCGGGGACGTTCGCAAGGCAGTACTGGGTCTCTTTCTTGTTGATCCTGATCTGCACCACGATGGACTTGATCGCCTGTTCCAGGCGATTCCCGCGTATGCTGGCGATGAGCTCCGTGCGCCCCTCGGGCACGTGCCCGAGCACGCGATATGCAGCGCCCTGGGCGTCCAGTAGCCCGCGCAGTTGTTGGTGCACGTCCTTCGTTTCCAGACTCACAGCTCCTTTGAGAGATTAAGGCTGGTGATCCCGTAGCCCAGTTTTTCGTAGAGCGCCCGGGCGGCGTCGTTGTGCGCGAAGACGTGCAGCGCAAGTTGCTTCAGTCCCATGCCGCGGGCCACTTCTTCCAGTTCCAGCATTGCCTGACGCGCGTAGCCCTTGCGGCGGAGCGGTTCGTTCACTTCAATAGCGTAGATGAAGCCCGAGGGTCTGGAGGAGACCAGCCGCGAGTTCAGCCAGAGCACTCCGACCGGCTGGTCCGTCTCGGCGTCCTCGATCGCAAACAAGTGATGATCTCTCGTGCGCAGGCCATCCGGGAGCAGCCGGGTATGCTCCTGACGCGACCGCCGTAGCGCCTCCGGCCTGGACCAGTAGCCGGCGCGGACCTGCTCGTCGGCGTAGTCGCGAATATCGCGCTCGAGAAATGCGGCGAACTGCTCCTGCGTCATAGGAGTCAACCTAACCAAATCAGCCTCCGGCATCACCTGAACGCGTGCACGGCGAAGAACTGACCGCAGCCGTCGCCGCGGGTGTTGTGATAGCTGACGAACCTGGCGATCACCGCCCGCGCTTCTCCAGCCACTTGAGGGCCTCGCGGGCGCTGAGGGGGTGCAGGGGAGTCTCGGCCACGAACTTGCGCACGCCCCGCGGATCGACGCGCGTGTACTGCCTGAGGGCCCAGCCGATGGCCTTGTTGATGAAGAACTCCTTCGAGTCCAGATTCTCGCGGATGATCTCCTGCATCAGGGCGAAGTCGGTTTCGTGCTTATAGTTGAGCTGAAAGAGTACGCAGGCGCGCCGCAGCCAGAGATTCCTTGACTTGCGCCATTTCGCCAGGGTGCGGGCCTTGACCTTCGGATAGCGCCGGAAGTGCACGCCGAGGGTGCCGGTGCTGATGGTATCCACCGTGTCCCACCAGGACTTGGTCACGATGAGGTATTCCAGCGTGCGGATGAAGGTGGCCGGAAGCTGCTTCGCCAGCCTGCCGAGCAGGCTGGCGGCGGCGTATTGAAACTCCCGCTGCGGCAAAGCCCACAGGTCGCGCAGGATCGGATCGAGGTCCGCGAGAGCCGGGAGGCCGTGGCTCGCGATATGCTGCCTGAGCAGCTCGCCCATCTGCGGCCCCTTGAGGCCCACGTAGTCGAATTGGTCGCGCATGTAGCGCTTCATCGGCCCGGCATTCTTCGGGCTGGCGTGCCGGATGAAGCGCATCTTCAGGTCGCGGGTGTAGGCATGCATGCTGTGCATCCCTGGATGCCTGTGAAGTGGTGATCAGTTCTTCGAGAGGAAATAGGTCTGCGCGGGCAACAACAGGTGTTTGCGGTGCCGTCGGGCGGTGGTGCACCTGGACCGCGGCAGACGCCGGATCTCATCCGAATCGTACAGCAGGATGGATTTACTCGAGATGCCGTGGATCACCGTCCAGTGGTCGTGATGCCCGTTGAGGCCCAGGATGATGGCGCGCCCGGGCGTGCCGTCCAGGAACTCGCGCAGCGATTCCCAGAAAGGGTCCAGTTCCGGTGTCGGCTGGCCACGCCAGGGCATCTCCACCTTCGGGATGCGGCCGTTGACCACCTTCTCGAGGATCAGCAGCATGTGATTGTGAATGACGCCGTCCAGCAGGATGCGGGTAAGCAGCCGTCTCTTTGAGAGGTAATGCACCATGTCGTCGAACAGCTTCTGAGCCTGATCATCAGTGGAGTGGTTTATCATGCGCTCGGCATTGACGATGCTGTACAGACCGCAGAGCGAATCCAACCCCCCCTGCTGGAAGGGGGGTAGTCTTGCGATGGGTGCCTTGCGCATGGGAGACCGTACCTTTGGTGCGGACCATCGATTCTAGCGGGATTTGGCGCCGGGCGGGATTCGTTAAGACTCCCTGCAATGAAACCAGTACAAGCAGCCGTGGAGTAGAACGCGCGGGCTATTTGTTCCGCGGTTCAAAAGAGGAACAAATACAGGATCAACGCGCGCTTGGCGGGGGAGCGATCGGAGAGAGCCCAAGCATGGTCGGGATTATATAGAACAAATGTTCATTTGTCAAGGTGCGTTCCCGCGTGCAGGAACAATGCGCTGACGCCCGCTGGACGAATATAAAGCTGATGCGCTTTGACATCACGAACCTGCGGCTTTTCTATCCATGGACTTCCGGCGAGAGTCTCCAAGGGGCTGGCGCCTGCGCGGTACAACGCGGCCTGCTGGCCTACAAGCCCCTAGACAGCACCCTCCCCGAGAACAGCGCACAGGGAGAGGCCGGTCGCGCCGCTTTGGGAACGGAGTGCGCACCGGCGACATGACTCCGCCTTGCGCGATGGGAAATGGGAGCGTTCCTGGCGCCCTCTGCAGACCAGGCGAGGTTGGGCTAGGATCGCCGGATGGCGCCTGAGGCGATCAGAACTTGCGTACCTCGCTGAGGTAGACGATGCCGCTGCGCGAGCTGTAGCCAGCCCAGATGACGCGTCCGTTGACGCGGTACTCATCGAGCTGGACGCCGCGTCCACCGTCGGCACCCTGCTCGACATAACTGGTCTTGTTGTCGGGCAGACGCGTGACCTTGACCTCGCTGTCGGAGGCGTCGCCTGTGCTGGCATAGTGCTCCACGACGCGCGTAATAATCACTTTCTGGTCGGACATGATGTACCCTCCATCTCAGGCAGAGGCAGATTGCATGAGACTTTGCAGTTGCAGCTCTGCCTGGGCGGGCGTGATGGACAAGACGTGCCCCCACTCTGCGAGCAGCGCGGACTGCACGCGCCGCATGACTGCCTGATCGTTCTCGTTGAGCGCACGGACCCGCTTGTAGGTGAGCAGGCCGCGTATGACACGGACGAGCGACTCGACGCGCCCATCCTTGAGGTATTCGGCCAGCAGTAGTTTCCGTTCGTGACGGTCTGAGGGCAGCGCCTCGCCGGGTTTGGACAGCAGCGCCACCGTACGCTTGAAGCGGACTTTGGGGGTGGGACGGCGCAGGCGCTTGCTGACATTGTCGTCGACGGGTACCCAGATGACCATCTCGCCCACCTTGACGGCGTAGTAGAGCGCCTGGTGGCCGAGGACGTCGCGCTTCTCGCGGCGGATCACCCGGCCCAGGCCGTGCATCCAGTGCATCACGGTATCGCCTGCGTGGTAGTCCATGCTGCCTCCGATGTGGTTAGTGGGAAACAATGAACGCCAGCCCGACAAAAGGACTGGCGCTTGCGACCGGTCGTTCTGGAGTGGGAGGAATTATATCACGGACGGCAAAGAGGATTCGTAGATTCTGGCTTGCCCCAATCCCTCATGGGATTGGGATGGGCAATGGTCGCTGTGCCTCGCTGGGCCGAAAACGCGCCGATGGGCAAACAACAAGGAATAACGGTTGGAAGTACACCAACCACTTTGGGCGAGGAAGTGATGAGCCGTCAGCTTTCAGGGGAGCAGTGCGTGGTCGGTGATGACTTGGCTGTCCGGCACCGCATCGGCCCGGCAGTTGAGGGCGGCGCCTTCAGGCGTGAGGTGCGATTATTGAACTTGAGAGCCGCAGATGCCGATTCCAAGGACGAGGAGGAGGATCACGACGCAGAGCGTGAAGGCTGCGGCGCCTTGTGGCACGTGGTTCCCGTCCCTCGTGGGACGGGACCGCGCGATCCTCGCTTGCTCCGACGCCTCTTGGCGTCGGAGTGCTGGATGGCGGCTAGGGGCCGCCTCCTGCGAACGCTCGGTCGACCGAAAGGCGTCCATAGCCAACCCGTCACCGATGGCGATGGGGTGCAATGAGCCAGAACATATGTGCCAGACAGCGTTTTACCCATGTTTGTTTCCCCGCGTGGTGTGCTCAGACTCCGTGCAGGGCGCGGTCGAGGAGGTCATCCACATTGAGGTCTTTCGCCCAATGGCGCAGGTAGCCGAGGTCAAGTTGATCTGCCTGGACTTTGAGGACGCCGGCGATATCGCGCCACTGTCGTTCGGATGTCTCGCCGCCGCGGCGGTACCACTCCAGTTTGGATAGGACGGTTTTTCGGCGGTGGCGAACGAAGCCGCGGCTGGCGGATCATCGGAGAAAGTCTGTCTGCGAGCGCGGGCAAGCTGGGAGCGGTTGAATGGGCTTGCGGCCGGGATAAACACATCGACCTTGAACATGCTTTCCCGGTGAATGATGTTGAAGCTGGCATTACGCCGGACGGCATCGGCAATCATTTCGACATCCATGAAGAACTCCCCTTGCAGCGCCTCGACAAACGAGGCCATGTGCTCCTCGCGCATGCCGGCCAGAATGTCGGAGTCCATGGTGGTGCGGACCTCGCCGTACAACGTGCTGGCGAGCGAGCCGCCGATCATGTAGTCGATTCCCAGGGTCTCAAGGATACCGGTCACCTTAAGCGTAACCGCCAGTGGTTCAGGTAAGGAGCTACGGTTTCCCATACACCCTGTGCGCGATCTCGTCGCCTAGAAGGAGGCCTGCAAGCCTGCGCCGGAGTTCTGCGTGACCGGCATGGGGAAAGCGTGAACGCAGGCCAGTCATTGCCAAGAGGCTCGCCGTGGCATTGAGGTCCGCAAGCATCTGCATTTTGCGGGAGGGCGTCGCGTGACGCAGCAGCTCTATATGCAGGGCTTCCATGTTCGGATGAGTGTCGGACGACGGCGAGCGCACGATTTCAGTATATCCGCGTTAAGCGATAAGCCGTCAGCCATCAGCTTCCAGCGGGAAGTGGTCAGATAGCAGCTACGGGTGATCCGCCGGGGGCCACCGAGCTAGATGGCGAAGAGGACGTGCAGCACAATATCTGAGCTGAAGTGGGAGAACATGGCTGACTCGAGTCCATGTTTGAAGTAGAGATAGCCAAAGCCAACCCCGATGAGACCATTGAGTACAATGGAGCGCATGATCACCACAGGCATGAGCGGAACGAGGGCGGCGGTCGCGGGCAGGTGCCCGAGACCGAAGAGCAGCGCGGCCAGGATGTTGGCGATCCATAGGACGGCGAGGGTGGGCTTGCCATCGGCGGTTCTTGAAATGAATCGGCCGAGCCAGACGAGGAAGGACATGACGCACAACCGGAGCAGGATCTCCTCATTGATGGCGCCGTAGAACGAGGCGAGAAAGCCCTGCCAGGCCGTGGGTTTGACGGCGGACGCCCCCGTGAGGGCGTTTTCACCCAGCTGTGCAATGAGAGCAGGTTGGAAGACGAGAACCTCGAGGGCGATGATGACCAGGGCCAGAATCACGCCCAGAGTGATGCTGAAGGGCAGAATCCGACGCAGCCTGACTCCGATGGCTTCACCGCGAAGTCTCGCCTCAAGCAGGGGCAGCCCGAGGCCGACGGAGTTGGCGAAGGACAGCCCAACCCAGATGGCGACGCCGAGGACGATCACCTGAGAGGCGAGCTGGACAGCGACCAGCATCCATAGCGGCATGCGGGACTGAGCGACGACCGCCGAAACGGCATCACCCTGGAGAGCAAGGGAGTAGGGGACGATGGCTACGAGGCCGAGGGCGGCGCCGGCCAACAAGATGAAGAAGAGCTTCCAGTTAAAGGGTGTTGTGGTCACGGGAAAGTCCTCAGGATTGACAGGAAGTACGAGATCACCTCATCGGTGCCCAAGCAGTGGGAGAGGACAGCGAGATTGCGTGGCTTCCCTTCGACTTCGCTGCGCTCCGCCCGGGGCGGGCGCCCGGAATGACACTCGGGAGTGGGCTGTGGGCACGGGATGCAGCGGAAATCAGGAAGGGAAAACAGGAAGGGCCGACGGCTATTCAGCTGGATCTTGTTTCTCTGATGCCTGAAAGAGAGTGATCTGCATGCCGTCGGGGTCCTGGACACGGACGTTGTGATCACCCCAAGGGGTAAGGACGGGAGGATGTACCAGGGTCGCCCCGTGTGCGAGCAGCCGATCCGTGGCGGCCTGCAGGTCGGGCACTTGGAGCGCAAAGCGGATCTGCCCACTGACGCGCCTCCCAGCCTCGAGCTGGTCGATCGCTTGCGCTTGGGCTTCGTCGAAGATCTCCATGGTGGCGTGGCCCATGTTCAGAAGCACGGCGCGGCCGCCGTCGTTTTGCCAGAACGCGGCAGGCTCAAGCCCGAGGCCGTCGGAGTAGAACTTCATCAGGCGTTGGAAGTCGGGCGTGGTGATTGCGACGCGAAGTTGAAGGATTGGACGATCTGGTTTCGGAGCATGCATGTCTGGAGGCCTGCCTTTCGTGCGCAGTCCCGTCAGGGACCGGCCTGTTCGTCGTGCCAGAGGAGATACGAGTAGACCAGCAGGAAGAGCGTGGAGGCAAGCACTGGTCCGAAAACAAACCAGTAGGCGACGGGCCCTGGAAATAGGGCGCCCAGCGCCGCCAGGGCACCCGAGGCGACGAAGAGGGCGGCGCCCAGGCGATGGGTCTTGTCCCAGACGTGATCGCTGGCGAGCGTCCAAGGCGTGCGGATGCCGATGGAGAAGTTGCGTTTGGCCTGGCGCAGCATCACACCGATGAAGATGAAGAGCAGCCCCATAGCCGGCAGCAGCGCTGTGCTGATGCGGAAGCTCTGCAGGCCGAGATTCCAGAGCGTGGTCAGGACGTGCAGGTACAGCAGAAAAGCCACAATCAGGGCGATGACGACGTTGAACGGACGGCGGAAGGCGGCGATGTTGGCTTTCATGGGGTCGATGACGGGAAGGAGCAGAAACAGTCCGAGCATGGCCAAGGTTATGAGTGGCATGAGGAAGGCACCCCAGAAGCGCGGCATGGTGCCGTCGACCTGGTCATCTGCATTCCAATGGGAAGCGACCTGCTCCGGCATCCGGCTGTAGAAGCCCAGGCTGAGGATGACCGCTGCGACGATCATGATCAGGGCGAGGACCACTGTCGTTCGAGTTGACATTTAGGGCCTCCGCTATTCCACTATTCTATCCGTGCTGGGCGGGACGGTGCTATCGTGCGGCTACCCACAGCCGTCTCCACAATAGCGAGCCTGTGCTCTACAGCCCACGGTTGGTTGTCCACAGGTTTCCACAGTGCGTACGCAGGTTCCTCCACACGGTTGCCGGCTGGGGGGTTCGGCACCCTTGGGGGCGTTTCACGTGAAACATGGGGCATGTGGGCGACCACAGTGGGAGGAGCAGCTACCACAGGTGAAGGTCGCCCCCACATCTGATCGCGGTGTTCGCGCTGTCGCCGGGCTGCGCGCGTTTCACGTGAAACATCCGGGGGGCGAGGAGACTGTTTCCCGTCGACGTCGCTGCGCTTACGTGTGCCCGCGGCACAGTGCAGGCAGTGCGAGTGCCCGCAATTACACTTCCGTGAGGGTTTCTCCACAGGTTTCCACAGGCACTAGCCGTGCTTGTCCCCCGCGCGCCTCGCGGCGATGCCGCGTTTGAGACGACGCGCGACCATGGTGCCGATCTGCGATTCTGTAAAATTGTGTCGCCTGGCCTCAGCGATGTAGTCGGCTGCCAACGCTTGCAGGGTCATGTTCCTCATTGTTCTGGCGGCGGGCTTTTCGAGCACAAACGTACCGCGGCCCTGTTGTGCAGAGACGATTCCGGCAGCGTCCAGCACGCGGTAAGCCCGGGCCACGGTGTTGAAGTTCACGGCCAGGTGGGCGGCCAGGCTTCGAACGGTGGGAAGTTGATCACCGGCGCGCAGCCTGCCGCTGGCTGCAAGCCCTTGCACCTGCTGCACGATCTGCAGATAGACGGGCAGACCGGAGCGGAAGTCCAGTTCAAGCCGGGGCGGGCGTCTCGCGGGCGCAGGCATAATGTACTAATTGTATCATCCGAGCGTGCGTGTCAGGCTGCTGCGGCAGCCCGCGGTGCACCAGCATTCAAGGAGCTGAGAGGCTGCGTGGTAGAATCATCATTGCATTCGATAAGGAGCACGAAATGGAACAGCAGACTGGTACCTTTGCCGTAAAGAAGGGTCTGGCACAGATGCTCAAGGGCGGCGTCATCATGGACGTCGTCACGCCGGAACACGCCAAGATCGCGGAAGATGCCGGCGCGTGCGCCGTGATGGCGCTGGAGCGCGTGCCGGCGGATATCCGCGCTCAGGGCGGGGTGGCGCGCATGTCGGACCCCGGGTTGATCCTGCGGATCATGGACACGGTCACGATCCCGGTAATGGCGAAATGCCGCATCGGGCACTTCGTGGAGGCGCAGATCCTCGAGGCGCTGGGCGTGGACTACATCGACGAGTCGGAGGTGCTGACACCGGCCGACGAGGCGCATCACATCAACAAGCATCTGTTCAAGATCCCGTTCGTGTGCGGATGCCGCAACCTGGGCGAGGCACTGCGGCGCATCGGAGAGGGCGCGGCGATGATCCGCACCAAGGGCGAGGCCGGAACCGGCGATGTGGTGGAGGCGGTGCGTCACGCCCGCTCGGTGATGGGCTCCATCCGCCAACTGCAGACCATGGCGGATGAAGAGCTAATGGCCTATTCGAAGGAGATCGGCGCGCCGTACGAGCTCGTCAAAGAGACGAAGGAACTCGGCCGCATGCCGGTGGTGAACTTCGCGGCCGGCGGCCTTGCAACACCCGCGGATGCCGCGCTGATGATGCAGCTGGGCGTGGACGGCGTGTTCGTAGGCTCAGGTATATTCAAGAGCGGCGACCCGGCCAAGCGCGCCGCGGCGGTCGTCAAGGCGGTTACTCACTATCAGGACGCGAGTATCCTGGCAGAGATAAGCAAAGACCTGGGCGAGCCGATGGTCGGGCGCAACGTTTCGCAGATGCCCGAGGCCGAACGGCTTGCGGGACGCGGCTGGTAGGGCAACGCAGCGACGCGATCTTGTTGCATTCCTGCGCAGCCCCGCGTCGCGGCGAGCGCGGCATACTCCCATGAAGATCGGTGTGCTCGCACTGCAAGGCGATTTCGCCGAACATATCGCCATGCTCAGGCGCCTCAAGGTCGAGACGGCCGAGGTGCGCCTGCCGGAGCACCTCAATGGGCTGGACGCGCTGATCATTCCTGGCGGCGAATCGACCACGATTGGGAAGCTATCCGAGGATTTTGGCCTGACAGAGCCTCTGCGGCAGTTTGGGCAGCGGCACGCGATCTGGGGGACGTGCGCTGGCGCGATCTTCCTATCGAGGGATGCGCGGCGACAGCAGCCTCTGCTGAGCTTGATGGATATCACAGTGGAGCGCAACGCCTTCGGGCGTCAGGTTGATTCCTTTGAGGCCGACCTCGATATCCCGGAGCTGAACAAGGTCACGGGCACGAAGGAGCTGTATCACGCGGTCTTCATCCGCGCGCCGATCATCGGATCTGTGAGCGGCGACGTCCGCATCCTGGGCACGACATCCGACAAGCGGATCGTGGCTGCACAGCAGGGCCATTTGCTGGCCACGTCGTTTCATCCGGAACTGACGCTGGATACGCGGTTTCACGAGTACTTCTTGTCGATTGCCGACTAGTTGGTGGTTGGTGGTTGGAAGTTGGAGGTTGGAGGCGGCGGGTTGGCGGCCACAGGGAATCAGAGAGTCTCTGCCAAGAGCTATCGCGATCTGATCATTTGGCAGGAGGGGATCATACTCGCCAAGGCAGTCTATGAGTTGACGCGCGGGTTTCCGCGGGACGAGATGTATGCGCTGTGCGACCAGATGCGCCGGGCGGCCGTCTCGGTTCCCTCTAATATCGCCGAGGGTCAGGCGCGCAGAGCGCCCGCGGAATTCTCCAGATTCCTGCGCATTGCACTGGGCTCGCTGGCCGAGATGGATACCCAACTGGTCCTGGCTCAGGAGTTCAGGTATGTGAGCGCGGAGGCCTGCGCCCCGATTGCTGAAAGGATCCTGCAGTGCGCAGAACGATCTACGCTCTGCTGAAGAGCATTCGCCCGCAAAGGCAGGACTAACCTCACGCCAGCATCTACCGGCATCCACGACCAATGACCATCCGATCTCTTGACCTGCTTGACCTCCCCATGATCTATCGCTATCGCGGCGAGGCGATGAGCCTGGATGCGGCGCGTGCCCTGACGCGCGGCAGTCCGCTCGGGGCGATCGGCATGCTGGCATACATGAACCCGCAGCGGCATGTCTATTCCGCGGTGTCCACCGGGGAAGGAGCCACGCTGCTGGGCGGCGTCATCCATACCAACGGGGATACGTACGCCAGGCTGCTTTATCTTGCGCCCGCGTCGAGCCTTGAGCATCCGGAGCTCCCGGCCCTGATCGACAATCTGAGCGCGGAGGCCGGGGCGTGGGGGGCATTCCACGTGCTGGCGGAACTGGATGAGGCCAGCCAGGCGTTCACTGCGCTGCGCCGTGCAGGCTTCTCGGTGTACGCGGGCCAGCGCATGTGGGACGTGAGCGGGCTGACCGATGCAGCGGCTCACACCCAGTGGCCGCGAGCCAGGTCCGTTAATCTGCCGGCGATACAGAGCCTGCATCACCAGATCGTGCCGCCGCTGCTGCAGCCCATCGAGCCCGCACCCAGGCAGGCTTCGGGCTTCATCTGCCAGGAGGGCGGCCCGTGTTATGCCAGCACCTCCACCGGCCTGAACGGGATGGTTGTCTTTCCGCTCATCCATCCGGACGCGAAGGATGTGGCAGAGAAGTTGTCATCGCTGATACACTTCCTGCCGAACCGCGGCGGGCGCCCCGTGTATGTGTGTGTTCGCACGTACCAGGCCTGGCTCGAGCATGTGCTGGAGGACCTGGGTGCCAAGCCCGGACCGCCGCAAGCCGTCATGGTAAAGCACATGACGCGGGTCGTGAAAGAGGAGCAGGCGGTGCGCGCCCGCCAGCCGGCCGGCGTGACGGTGCAGCCTTCGCGGGTGAGCAGGATCGAGAAGAAAAAGCAGAGCCCATGACACAACTGAAGATCACCGACGATCTGCAGGCCCTGCTGGGCGTCCTGCCTGTGGATATCCGGGCGGCGGTCGAGCGGGCAGACGACAGCGAGAACCTGCTGGAGATCATCCTCGATCTGGGGCGCGTGCCCACGGCGCGTTTCGTCGACCGCGAGATCTCGCTGCGGGATACCGAGGTAACGCGGCCGGAGATCGACCACGTGGATGAGCGCACAGGCGAGTTCGATGCGGACAACCGAGCAGGCATCGAACGGACGCTGCACCGCATCTCGGCCATCCGCAACCGGCGGATGCACATTGTGGGCCTGACGCTGCGGGTGGGGCGCGCGGTGTACGGCACGGTGGACATCATTCAGGATATCGTTGAAGGCGGAAGGTCCGCGCTAATCCTGGGCCGGCCGGGGGTCGGGAAGACGACGCTGTTGCGAGAAGCGGCGCGCATCCTGGCAGAGTCCAAGCGCGTGGTGATCGTCGACACCTCGAATGAGATCGGCGGTGATGGGGATGTGCCGCATCCGGCCGTGGGCAAGGCGCGCCGCATGCAGGTCCGTGAGCCGATGCTGCAGCACGAGGTGATGATCGAGGCGGTCGAGAACCACAACCCGGAGGTGATCGTCATCGATGAGATCGGCCGCGAGCTCGAAGCGGCCGCGGCACGCACCATCGCCGAGCGCGGCGTGCAGCTCATTGGAACGGCGCACGGGCATACGCTGGACAACCTGCTGCTCAATCCGACGCTGAGCGACCTGGTGGGCGGCATCGAGGCCGTGACGCTGTCCGACGAGGAAGCGCGGCGGCGGGGGACGCAGAAGACCGTGCTCGAGCGCCGCGCCCCGCCAACATTCGACGTGCTGGTGGAGATACAGACCCGCGACCGCTTCGCAGTGCATGTCGACATCCAGAACTCGGTGGATGCGCTGCTGCGCGGCTTCCCGCTGGCGCCCGAGATCCGGACGCGGGATGCAGAGGGCAAGATCCAGGTTGAGAAGGCGGCGCCCGCGGTTTCGTCGAGGATCGACGCCAGGGAGCCCCGTGCGCCGCGTCGCAGCCGCCAGCCCGAAGCACCGCCAGAGGAGCGCATCGCTGTCCTGGCAGGGCAGAGCCTCGAGCCGCTGCGGGGCGGGTTGAAGACGATCAAGATCTATCCGTACGGCGTGGCGCGCAACCGTTTGCTGCAGGCCGTCAAGAGACTGGGCGTGCCGGCGATCATTGTGAAAGATGCGGCAGAAGCGAACGCGCTGGTGACGCTGCGGACCTACTACCGCGACCGCCAACAGGCCATCGTGGATGCCGAGCACCGCGGCCTGCCGATCTACGTGCTGCGTTCAAGCACCGTCGGGCAGATGGAGCAGTTCCTGAGCGACGTGTTCAATCTCAAGGCGGAACATGCGGTCTCGTCCGACATTGACGGCGTCAGGCAGCAGACACAGCAGGCCATTCAGGCCGTGCTGAATGGCGAGCGCTGGGTGGATCTGCCTCCGGGTCCGTCGCTCGTAAGGCGGCTGGAGCACGAAATGGCGCGGCAGGCCGAACTGGTGAGCCACTCCTACGGCAAGGAGCCGCGGCGGCACGTGAGGATATTCAGGGAGTGAGGGGTAGTTAGGTGGTTGTGTAGCAAGGTAGTTGGATAGTGAGGCAGTCGCGAAGTTGGGGGATGGGGGACGCAGGCGGATGGAGAGCCGCCGAGATCATCAAGCAAAGACGGCAAATGGAGACACGGAGTGAGGCGACTTCACTCCGTGTCTCGATGTTTGCGCGCGGCGTCTCCGGTTGGCTACCCCGTGCGCGTTGCCTCCCCGAGGGTGACCTGCACTTCAAGCGTTTGCGCGCCGCGGACGAGGATCAAGGCCACCTCGTCGCCCGGCCGGTACGCGTAGAGCGTGTTCAAGTAGGAGTGGTCGTCGTCGAGGGCGACTCCGCCGACGCTGGTGATGATGTCGCCGCGCTGCAGTCCGGCCGCGCTGGCGGGGCTGTCAGACGCCACCCGGCTGACATAGACGCCCCACTGGACGGGCAGGTCGTAGGCCCGGGCGATCGCCGGCGAGATCGGCTGGTAGGCAATGCCGAGGAACGGATGGGCGAAGTAACCTTTCTCAATGATCTGCGCCGCGACCGCCTGCGCGGTATCGATCGGAATGGCGAAGCCCAGACCTTCGGCGACCGCGCCGCTCCCGTTGCCGCGCACGATGAGCGTGTTGACTGCGATGACCTGGCCGGCCAGATTGACGAGCGGGCCGCCCGAGTTGCCCTGATTGATGGCTGCGTCTGTCTGGATCAGGCCTTCGATCTGATAACCCTGCCCCGTATCGATCGAGCGACCGGTGGCGCTTACCACGCCGACGGTCACGGAATTCTTGAAGTCGCCAAGCGGTGACCCAATGGCGATGACCGATTCTCCGGGCTGCAGTACATCCGAATTGCCCAGGGCGGCGATGGCGGGGATGCTGCCATCGGTCTTCAGGACGGCAATGTCGCTGTACTTGTCAGCCCCGACCACCGTCGCATTCTGCACTGCGCCGTTCGAAAGGATGATGCTGACCGACTCGGTGCCCTTGACGACGTGGCTGTTGGTAATGATGTACCCCTGGTCGGACACGAAGAAGCCACTGCCGCTCACCTCTTGATCGGGGGACTGACCGAAGAAGGTCTGCTGCCCAGGGATGGTGCCGACGACCGTCACGACTGCCGGTCCGACAGCCTTCACGGCCTGCGTGATGGTGGTCTCGACTTCGGTCGTGCTTAGGCTGAGGCTCTGAATCGGATCGCCGCTGACGGCAGGGATCGCCTGTTGGACGGCAGCTGGCTGAGCTTGCAACGTCCGGAGGACAACGATTCCGCCGACGGCTGCGCCGGAAAGGCCGGATATCCCGGCGACCAATGCGACCAACAGCAGATAGAAGATACTCTTCAGTGACATACAAACCTCCGGACGCTTCCCAATTGCCAGTCAGGCATTGTAGTACCGAAAAATGACAGAAGAATTAAGGGGAGGTTATACGTATAATAGGGAGCGGCGCTACTTACGAAGGTCATGTGAATCCGCCGGCGCTGGCGCCGGAATCCGAGGCACCCGCGCCGACTGCGACCATGTTCATCACTCTTGAGGGCCCTGAAGGTTCCGGCAAGACCTCGCACGTCCCGTCACTGGTCGAGTACCTGAGAGAAAAAGGCTACACGGTGTTCGCGACACGCGAGCCCGGGGGTACGTCGATCGGGGAGCAGATCCGCGTGGTGATACACGACCTGAAGAACGCGGAGATGCATCCGCGGTCGGAGACGCTGCTCTACCAGGCGGCGCGGGCCCAGATCGTTGAAGAAGTCATCCGGCCGCGGTTGGCCGCCGGAGAAGTCGTCCTCTCGGACCGTTATTATGATTCGACGATTGCCTACCAAGGCTACGGACACCAACAAGACCTAACGCAGGTGCAGGCGCTGGTTAAGTATGCGACGGGTGGGTTGGTGCCAGACCTGACGATCCTGTTGGACGTCGAGGTGGAGCTTGGCCTCAGGCGCAAAAGACAGAATGGCAACGAGTGGAACCGCCTGGATGCGTACACGATCGACTTCCACAAGCGCGTGCGCGCCGGATACCTGGAGATGGTCGAGGCAGAGCCGAGGAGGTGGGTGCTGGTTGATTCTTCGCAGGAGTGGGATAAGGTCCAGGACGGTCTGCGGGCGACGATCCTGGAAAGACTCTCCGGGAATCGATCGAAGGATCGGTGAGGCGCGCAGCAGCGGTTTTGGTATATCCAACCTGCGCAACGAATGGCAAGTGATATACTGGAGGAGTCGTCAACAGGGTTAGGTGATTCTCTCGCGAGGTCGTCTGAAGCCTGGTTTTTGCGGCCGCTCCACCGGCGCGGCCCTAGGAGAAGAATGGAATCCAAGTTGTACGTCGGCAATCTGTCGTATTCGACCACGGAGGACGACTTGCGCACCCTGTTTACCGAGGCAGGCACCGTGTCCTCGGTAGCCCTGATCAAGGACCGGGACAGCGGTCAATCCAAGGGCTTTGCCTTCATCGAGATGAGCACCCAGGTGGAGGCTGAGAAGGCCATCAGTATGTTCAACGGCCGCATGGTGGGCGAGCGCGAGCTCAAAGTCAGCCTGGCGCGACCGCGCGAAGACCGCGGCGGAGGCGGCGGGTATGGCGGTGGGTACGGAAACCGCGGCGGACGCCAGCGTAGTGGAGGCGGCGGCAGGCGCTACTAGCCCGTCCCCAAGTTCTCAGCAGAAACCCCCGAGCCAATCGCCGGGGGTTTTTTCTCCGGAGGGCTGCAGGCACATTGCGTCAACGGATTATTCCGGATATGATGGCCGCCGTGGCATCTGGGCCGGTGCTGTTCGGTGGTCACGGTTCCACGGTCTTGCTGTGATCGATGGAACTGCATCTTTTCTCAACGCCGGGTCCCGGGTTTGCCATTACGTGGGTCCTGGAAGCCTGCCGCGCGATCCTGGGTGAAAAGCGCGATGCGACGATCGCGTATCTGCCGCAGGCATCTCTGGCCGCCGAGAAATGGCTGAGGGAGACCGAGAGGTCCTTCCGGGATGTCGCGCAGATCGCAATGATCGACACGGAGACAATGGAACTGGGCGACATGGAGGGCGTGCTACGCACGGCGGCGCTGGTCTACATCCCCGGCGGCAACGCCTACCTGCTCAATCACCGCTTGCACGCGAGCCGGCTGGCGCCATCCTTGCGCAAGAAGATACGGAACGGGTTGCCGGTGGTGGCGTTCAGCGCGGGGGCGATCGTGTGCGGCCCCAACGTCCTGACGTCTAACGATCTCAACCTCGTGCCCAGCCCGCATTTCGATGGCCTGGCCCTGACACCCTTCAATTTCAATGTCCACTACGTGGATGGAGCCGAGCGGGATGACTGGCTGATCGACTATCACAGCTTCCATGACAACCCGGTCATCATGCTGGAGGACGGCGCCTACGTGAAAATCAACGGGAAGGGGACGAGCCTGGTCCGGGGCGAGGCGTGGTGCTGGCGCGCGGGGCA
>JAZDHO010000012.1:0-2206 GCA_043805815.1 Chloroflexota bacterium | reverse complement strand
GACCTCAGCGGAACACGATTCACGCTCCCCGGATTTTGCCGAGGGCGGATTCGATAAGCTCAGCCGTCCATAGGCCGCCTCGGCCTCACGAAGTCTCTCGCCGGCGGTCTTGACCTCCCGGCCCAGCATCCGCCACGCCGGATTCACCACCAACCGCTCAGGATCATCCGGCTCCGTTGCGTAATCGACCAACACATCCAGAGCGAACTGCTCTCCCATGTACTTGAACCAGTTCTCCTGCTGCCAACGCCCGAACATCCGATGCGCCAGTTCCACCGGATCGAGGTCGTACCGGCTGCACAGAATCTGGGTCTGCCGACCGTCCTTACGCTTCACCGCCAGGCAACGCAGACGAGGCCAACCCTTCTTCTGGAACTCCCCATCGGCCAGCTCGTATTTCACCGTGTGCCCGTCGAGCTTACGCGAACGCTCCTGAAAACGCTCCTCTCCCCAGTTGGACAGCGGCTCCTTGCGATAAGTCAGCAGGTCGAAGCCCTCTCCCAGGAGCATAAAGAGATCCTTGCACCAGCCGCCACGGTCAAACACGATCATCGCCCGGCGATCGCCTAACACCA
Source organism: Chloroflexota bacterium (assembly GCA_043805815.1). GTDB lineage: Bacteria > Chloroflexota > Anaerolineae > Anaerolineales > Villigracilaceae > Fen-1038. The sequence continues at coordinate 1,631 of JAZDHO010000012.1, read as the reverse complement.
ACTTCACTTCGTCGATGATCGCCTGCATCATCTGCGTGAGCTTCTCGTTGGCCGGGGCGTGAACCACCAGGAGCGGTTGCCCGTTGCACAGATTCACCCAGTAATCCGTCTCCGCGCGGAGTACGGACTTCCGGGTGGTCACGTAGGCCTTGCCGATCTTGCGCTGGCCGCTGTAGGCCCGCACGTGGCCATCGACATACAGATAGGCCAATGCCTCTTCGTGTTGTCCGGCCCGGCGCTGGGCCAGCCGCCGGTGCAGGAACACCGCCTTTCCCCGCCGGGCCAGCTCCTTGAGCTTGCGGCGGACGGTCTTGACCTCGGGGGCTCGGGGCAGCCCCAGAACCTGCCCCACGGCCACGGGATCAAAACCCTTCAGTTGCTCGGGACGCCGGATCCGCAGCAAGGCCATGATGAACAGCGTCCAGAGCGTGGCCCGCAGTCCGTACCAGCAGTTTCTCAACCTGCCGTATACCTCGCGGGCTTCTTCCATCAGTCCCATCGTGGACAGCAAGGCCAGGCCCAGCAGCACCCCGGCCACGGGTACATTCCGGGTGGGAGTGAACTCCACAGGCGCCTCTTCAACCAGGCCCAGTACGGTCGCCAACTGATCGACCGGCGAGGCATAGGCCATGCTCGTCGCTTCTACGCCCTCGTTGGATTCCTCTGCCTCCTGAGACGATCGGTCGCAAGGCGCTGTGAAGGGCTCGGTGTCATCATCCTCCCCCTCTTCGGACGGCTCTGGGTCATCGGTTTCAGCAAACGACAATGATGGTTGAGGTGTCTGGGATCGTGGGTAGAGACCCTGTTCTTTAAGGACATTGCGGACCGTTCCCTCGCTCAGACCCAGCCGCGCGGCAATCTCCAGGCGTCCCACTCCCTTATTCCAAAGCTTAACGATCCGGCGTCCCACCGCACCGCCGCCTCTGTAACGCCGCCGGGGTCCCTTCTTCTGGGGAACCAGTCCTCCGATGCCCTCCTTGCGCACCTTGCGCCGAGCGCGCTGCAACGTTCGCTCGCTGATCCCGAAGGCCCGAATCACGGCGCACTGCTTGGCCAGTCGGGCTTCGATGAGCTGGCAGGCACAGAAGAGATGTTGAACCCGGTCCTTCAGATCGTAGGTGTAGAAGGGCGAGTTCCGAACGCAAACCACCCGCACTCCGTCGCGGTCCTCGAACCAGACCCGATCATTGACCGCCACGCACCCCTCGCCCAGCGCCCAGTCATTGGCCAGTTGCTTCTGCTTATGCTTCCTTGCACTCATACCTGTCCGCCGCAGTTGGGAAATCTCAGAGAACTTCCGTCACCTATTGCTACAGGCAAACTGCGTGCCGGATGCGGCAAAAATGCCCTTTTTTATGCATTCTCATCGAGGTATGTCAGGAGGTCTGGAATGCGGTGAGCCGTGCGACTGCCGTCCGGCCCGCTGGCGGAGTGGCAATCGCTGCATGTGGCTGCCATATGTAAGCCACCCTGCGTCGCCCGCCCGTGTACGCTGCTTTCGTAGAGCTTGATCGGTTCTTCCTTTAGCCATTCGTGGTTCTTGATGACATCGACGTTGGTATGGCACGACTCGCATATCGCGGCGAGGTTCATGGGGTGGACTTGCGAATCGCGGTTCGATGAGGGGAGAA
>JAZDHO010000011.1:0-18137 GCA_043805815.1 Chloroflexota bacterium | reverse complement strand
GGTCCCTGTGGGCGACGGGCTGATCGACAATCAACGACTCGCCCAATTGCTCCACAAAGCGAATTTCAAGGGCTTCCTCGCCGTCGAGATCGATCACCCGCACTCCGATTGGGCCGGGCGCGAAGACGAGATGGTCGAGCTCAGCATCAAGGGACTGCGGAAGATCACGGCCTCGCTCAACTAGCCGCCGGCACGGGCCTTGAGTGTGATATCGGCCCCGCCCGGAGCCCAAGACTGTCAGGAAAGTGAGGATCCCTTGAAAAAAGCCAATGTGGCCATAATTGGCACCAAGTTCATGGGCAAGGCCCACAGCAACGCCTGGACCGCTGTCTCGAAGTTCTTCAACGTCGGAATTGCGCCCGTCCTGAAGGTGGCTTGCGGACTGGATGAACACGGCACCAGCGAGTTTGCCAGGCGATGGGGCTGGGAGGAGTCCGTCAGCGATTGGAAAAAGGTGGTGGAGCGCAAGGACATCGATATCGTCGACATTTGCACCCCCACGTACCTCCACAAGGACATCGTCGTGGCTGCTGCCAGGAACGGCAAGCAGATATTTTGCGAGAAACCCATCGCCCTGAACTTCGCCGAGGCCAGCGAAATGTTCGCGGCCGCGGAGAAGGCCGGCGTCCTGCACTACCTGAACCATAACTATCGCCGGACGCCGGCGATAGCCTTTGCCAGGCAGCTGATCGAGGACGGCAAGATCGGCCAGATCTTTCACTGGCGCGGCGCGTATCTGCAGGATTGGATCACCGATCCGAATTTCCCCCTCACCTGGCATCTGCAAAAGAAGTACGCCGGCGCGGGCCCGCACTACGACCTGAATTCTCACAGCGTGGATCTGGCTCGCTACCTGGTGGGAGAGGTGAAGGCTGTGTCGGCCATGATGAAGACCTTTGTGACCGAACGGCCGCTGCCCGGGCAGGGCGCCGGCACGTTCAAGTCCGGCGCAGCGGCCTCCGAAAAAGGCGCCGTCACGGTCGACGACGCTGCCTTCATGGTGGCCGAGTTCGAAAACGGGGCGCTCGGCGCCTTCGAGGCAAGCCGCTTCGCCAGCGGCCGCAAGAACTACAATTACTTCGAGATCTATGGCAGCAAGGGCAGCCTGGCTTTCGATCTCGAACGCATGAATGAGCTGCAGTTCTTGAACCTGGCCGACCCGCCGGACGAGCAGGGATTCAGAACCATATTGGTGACGAACTCCACCCATCCATACGTGGGGGCTTGGTGGCCGCCCGGGCACATCATCGGCTATGAGCACGAATTCACGCATGCAGTTGCGGACTTCCTGACGGCCATCGAGAAGGGCACGAAGATAGCGCCCAACCTGTGGGACGGCATGAAGGATATGCAGGTCTTGGAGGCCGCCATTCAGTCAGCAACGACCGGCCGGAAGGTGGCCGTCGCCGACATCAAGTGAGTAACCACTTCACGCCGCGTTCTGCCTGATCGATCGGTCGAGCCGGGACGGGGATGACTGTCGCCCCCGTCTCGGTTCTTGGTCAGCGGCCCACGGAGCGTTCGGCAAGAGAGGCCTCGGAGATCCATGAAAGCTAGAATCACCCCGATCTACTTCAAGACTCCCGATGACGCGGAGTTCGTCGCACAGCTTCAGACACTGAAGCAACTGCTGGCGCAGGATGCGGAAATACTGCCGCCGGTCAAGCTCGGGGCCCGGTTGCCGCAAACGGACGCGGTCATCTTTCCGCAAATGTTGGGAGAGGCCTACGGCCAGCTGGAGAAGATCCGGAAGCTTCCGCAGCCTCTGCTGATCGTCACGTCAGAATTCGGCACGGTCTCGATGTGGGATTGGGAGATCAATAGCTTCTTGAGCGCCAGGGGGGTCAAGGTCATCGGACCGACCAGCCTGGAGAAGACGCGGCAGGTTTGCCGCGCCTTCGCCTTGAAACGCCAGCTGAAACGCTCGAAACTGCTGGTTTTCCAGGACCATCCGGCGAGCGGCGGTGGGAATCAGGACGAGATCTTCAAGCGCTTCTACTGGTGGGAACCGCAGTGCGTGGATGCCATCCACCGCAAATACCGCGTCACGGTGGTCAAGAAGAGCTTCAAGAAGCTGGGGGAGAGGGCCAGGGCCATCACGGATGACGCCGCCCGCAAAGTCTGGGACCTTCGCAAGGCGAGGACCCCGGTCGGCCGTATTACAGACCGCGGCATTTTGAGCGCCGTGAAGCTCTACATGGCCGTCAAGGCAGAACTGGATCGGGATCCCGATATCCTGGCCGTCGGCATCAACTGCCTGAATGAGTCGATGTTCTCGGATACCACCCCGTGCCTCGCCTGGAATTTCCTATATGAAGATCAGCGCATGGTCTGGGGCTGCGAAGCCGACCTGGTTTCGATGCTCACCAAGATTCTAATCGGCAAGACCCTCGAAGTGCCGTTCATGATGACCAACCTCTACCCATTTGAGATGGGCAATGCGGCTCTCAAGCACGAGCACATTCCGCACTTCCCGGCAGTTGAGGGTCCCCCGGAGGACTACATCCTTGCGGCGCACTGCGGCTATTTGGGGGTGGTCCCGCAGTCGTTTTCGACGGAATGGCGGCTGAAGCCGAAGGTCCTGGCCATCGTGGACGACAACGCAACGGCCATCGATGCCCGGATGCCCGTCGGCGGCGTCACCCTGGTGAAACTCATCCCGCCATTCGATCGCTGGTCGATCGTCGAAGGCGAGCTGCCAAAGTACGCCGGATTCAAGAACTCGCACTGCCTGAATGGCGCCGTGATCCGCGTTCCAAACGGCAAACGGCTCGTTGCCGACCTGGTTTCCCATCACTACATCGTCACCACCGGGCACAACCTTGAAGATCTGGCGGCGGTCTCCAAGGTATTCGACCTCGAGTGCGTGACCAATTAGGGGCCCAGCCCTCGGCATCGGACCCGGCAGCATCTCCAGGTGTATTCGCGTAAGCTAACCGAAGTTATGACGCGCCCGGCGAAAACTGAGGTAATGTGACACATAACATATTGACAACCGGCGACTTCTCTCTATAATCATGTAATGATGTAATTACTTTGTGATCCAGTCCCCTCTGCTGCTTATCGGTGGCATTCCCTGTTCTGACGATTCAGATTCGGCACGAAAACACGGACTCTTCATTGGTTCTTGGCACCGTGTTTCACGTACGAGGCGCCCGTTTCGCTTCGGAAGAAACGAGAACCAGAACCAGTAATGGGCATCGCACGCGGACTGATCCAGAAGGGATCGATAACCTCCGTATCACCGCTTAAACCGGTTTGGCTGGGACGCGCCGAGTCGCTTCCGAAGCGGAAGACCGTCACAGTCGGAGAGAATACCCTCATCGACCTGGTGCGTACGAATGGCGAGCTGACCAAGTCAGACTTGGTGGCACATACCGACTTTTCCCGCACCAAGATCACCAGCTGCATCGAATCCCTGCTCGACAAGAAGATCCTGGTCGCGAACAGCTCCACCGAGTATTCCGGCGGGCGGCGATCCAAGTCCTTCAGGCTAAATGAGAAGTTGGGCCTGGTAGCCGGCATCCAGATCGGCGCCATTGATTTCGATCTCGGCCTCGCGGACTTTTCCGGGAAGGTGCTCGCCAGGCATTCGGAGCCCGCGTCGGTGAAAGAAGGCCCCATCCCGACCTTGGGACGGGCGTGCTCACTGCTTGAGAAGATGCTCACCGAAAACTCGCTGAGTCCCGACCATGTGATGGGGATCGGGATTGGAGTGCCGGGACCCGTGGACTTCGCAGCTGGAACCGTTGTCTCGCCGCCCATCATGCCGGGTTGGGACCGTTATCCGATCATCGAGACCGTGCAGCAGTGGTTCCCTTCAGCGACCGTAGTGGTGGACAATGACGTCAATGTGATGGCGCTCGGCGAAGTCAGTCAGGGCGCCGCCCGGGGCGTGCGTAACTTGATCTCCGTGAAGATCGGCACCGGAATCGGCGCTGGCATTATTTGCGACGGACGCATCTATCGGGGCTCCAGCGGATGCGCCGGCGATATCGGCCACATCTGTGTGGATAAGGACGGCCCGGTCTGCCACTGCGGCAATAAGGGCTGCCTGGAAAAGATCGCTGCCGGGCCGGCGATCGCCGAGAGAGCATTGCTCGGCGCCCGCGCCGGTCACAGCCCGACCCTGCTCGATCGCTACGAGAAGAACGGCGGCATACTTCGCGCCGAAGATGTCGGCGCCGCCGCCCGCGAGGGCGACGCGTTCGCCATCGAGGTCATCCGTGAAAGCGGGCAGCTCGTGGGGGATGTCCTCGCTGCTCTGGTTAATTTCTACAACCCGGACATGATCGTGCTCGGCGGTGGTGTCAGCAACCTCGGGGACCTCCTGCTCTCCTCCATCCGGCAGGCGGTCTTCAGTAGATCCCTGCCGCTGGCAACCCGCAATCTCCAGATTGTCTTCTCCGGCATTGGGCCGGAGGCGGGATTGTTCGGGGCGCTCAATCTGGCTCTGAACTATGTCCTGACGGTCGAGCCTTCGAATAGCAGCGATGCCCGGGGTGTGGAAAGGCTGTCACTGTGAAATTCGGCGTCAACACATTCGTCTGGGTTTCCCCGTTCACCACCGCCGCGGTTAAGGAATTGGCGCCCAAAGTGAAAGCAATGGGCTTTGATATTCTCGAGGTCGCATGCGAGAGGCCGGAACTCATCGACGTCCGGATGGTCAAGAGCGAACTTGCGGAACGCGGCTTGGAGGCCGTGGTTTGCGGTGCGTGGGGCCCCGACCGGGATATCGCCAGCAGCGATCCGACGATCGCCAACGCCTCCAGGACCTACATCCGCTGGTTGATCGATGCGGCGGCGGTGCTCGGCTCGCCGACGGTGTGTGGTCCTATGTACTCCGGGGTCGGCAAGCCGCACCTCGAGGATGATTCGGCACGCCGCCTCGAGTGGCAGCGCGCCGTCGCAGGTGTTCGGGAAATGGCAGCAGTCGCCGCGGACCGGGGAGTGCGGCTTGCGCTGGAACCTCTGAACCGGTTCGAGACCGACATGATCAATATCGTGGACCAGGGATTGGATTTCATTGATCAGGTCGATAAACCGAACGTCGGTCTTCACCTGGATACGTTCCACATGCACCTGGAGGAACGCAACAGCGCGGCTGCGATACGCCAAGCGTCGGAAAAGATCTTCCACGTCCACGCCTGCGAGAACGACCGCGGCGTGCCGGGAGCAGGACAGGTGCACTGGCAGGAAGTGGCTGCGGCGCTCAAAGACGTCAGGTACCCGGGGCCGGTTGTGATTGAGTCGTTCACCTCCCAGGTGAAGGAGATCGCGCGGGCCGTATGCATCTGGCGGGAGATCGCCCCCAGCCAGGATGCGATCGCCTCGCAGGGGCTCAAGTTCCTGAAGTCGATACTGGCGTGAGGCCGCGCCGAGGAGACGAGGTTGACATGACGGAAGGCAAAACTGCATCTGACAAGGAGACGTCCTTGCGACCGGAACCACTGCTGAAGGTGCAGAACATCACCAAGCGTTTTCCCGGCGTTCTGGCCTTGGATGCTGTATCGGTCAGCTTCTATCCGAGCGAAGTGCATGCCGTGGTTGGAGAAAACGGGGCCGGGAAATCCACCCTGATGAAGATTGTGGCAGGCGCTTACGTCCCGGATTCCGGGGAGATTATCTTGCAGAACCAGCAGGTTAGCTTCGCCCATCCTGTCGAGGCCTTCTCGAAAGGTATCAGCATCATATATCAGGAGTTCAACCTCCTGCCTGATAGATCGGTAGCCCAGAATATTTTCCTGGGACGGGAGCCAGCCCGCTTCGGCATAGTCGATCTGCCTCAGCTGAACACCAACACCATGTCGGTTCTGCAGGAACTGGGCGTAGAAAAGCTAATCTCGCCCACGGCGCTGGTAAGCTCACTCTCTGTGGCAGCGCAGCAAATCGTGGAGATTGCCAAGGCCCTCTCCTATGACTCGAAAGTCTTGATCATGGATGAGCCCACGGCGGCCCTCACGGCCGTGGAGGTGAAGATGCTGGACGACCTCGTTAGGAGGCTGAAAGCCAGGGGGATGGCCGTGATATTCATTTCGCACCGCCTGGGAGAGGTATTCGATATTGCCGACAAGATCACGGTACTGAAGGACGGCCAGCTCGTCAATACGGTCAACGTGAAGGATGTGGCACCCGCTGATGTTGTGTACATGATGGTGGGCAGGGCGCTGGATCATTACTTCCCGCCCCTGGGTTCAGCCCAGGATTTTGGCGAGGTTGTGCTGAAGGTTCGAGAGGCCTCCAACGATTTCCTGAGAGACATCGATCTGGAACTGCGCAGGGGCGAAATTGTAGGGGTGGCTGGATTGCAGGGTTCCGGGCGAACAGAACTTGCGCAGGCGTTGTTCGGTGTGGTTCCATTCAAGAGCGGTGCAATCGAGATCCGTGGCAAGACACAGTTGGTCAATTCACCCTATAATGCGATCCGCTTGGGGATGGGTTTTGTCACCGAAGATCGTAAAGCAGAGGGTATATGCCCGAAGCAGCCAATCCGCGACAACATGCTCATGACTATACGAGCCCTGCAATACATCTTTGGATATATATTGAAGGACGGAGTGCGCAAGTCTAGGAAACTGGTCCCCATGCTTGGTTCACAGGTCGATGTGCGGACGGACAGCTTTGACCGCGAAACCCAGTTCCTCAGCGGCGGCAACCAACAGAAAGTTGTCCTTACCAAGTGGCTGGCCTCCGAAGCCGGTATCTTCATCTTTGATGAGCCTACGCGTGGGATCGATGTGGAATCCAAGGCCAGCATCCACGATCTGATCCGCGGTTTGACCCGGCAAGGTGTGGCCGTTCTCATGATCTCCTCGGAGCTGTCGGAGATTATCGGCATGAGCGATCGCATTCTCGTGATGCGTGACGGAAGGATCGCGGGTGACTTGCCCTCGCAGTCCCGTGAAGAAGATATCATGCTCGTGGCCACAGGCCACCCCGGCCGCAATGGCTCAAACAGGGGCATGGAAACACGGAAGGAATAATGCATGACAGCATTGGCGCTTAACCGGAATGGACTTCAGCGTTTCATTCGGCGCATTCCGCCCGTCTATGTCTTCCTGATCCTGGTGTTTGTCGGAGGGGCGATCCTTGACTTCACTCTGTCCGACGGACAGATGGTCACGAATCCTGCCATTCAGACCAACATATTCGTCCGTTCGGTTGCGCTGGGAATCGTCGCCGTCGGGCAAACCTTTGTCATGATCGGCGCCTCGATCGATCTATCGGTTGCCCTGGTAATCAGCGTAACAGCCGTAATGACCTCGTTTATCATGCAGGGCGATCCGGCCAAAGTCCCCCTGGCGATCCTTTTCGTTTTTGCCATTGGCGTCGTTACCGGCCTCGCCAATGGACTGATCATCACCAAGCTCAAGGTCAATGCATTTATCGCTACGCTGGGAACGACGTTGATCCTCAGAGGGATCTTGAATGCCTCTTTTGCCAACTACAAGGGCTCCATTCCCAGGAGTTTTGAGTACTTTGGATACGGGAGGATTGGGCCTGTCCCGGTTTCGGTACTGGTTCTCTTGCTCGTGGTACTCGTGGGCTGGTTTATCCTGGCCCGTACCAAGTTCGGTTTTCAGCTGTACGGGACTGGCGGCAACGTCGAAGTTGCCCGCCTCTCCGGGCTGCGCACCGACCGCGTGCTCATTATTGCCCATGTTGTGTGCAGCCTTACGGCGGTTCTCACCGGGCTTTTTCTGGTCAGCCGCCTGCGCGCCGGCGCACCCTGGGTTGGCCCGGACGGCGTGTATGACCTGGAATCTATCGCCACGACGGTCATCGGGGGCACTGCCCTGGCAGGCGGTAAGGGCGGGGTATGGGGCACGATTGGAGGAGTGCTGATGTTTAGTGTGATTGATACCCTTTTCAATCAACTGAGTGTCAATCCATTCATGAAGAATATTCTTCGAGGCCTGATCATTATCCTGGCAGTGGCCAGCTATACCGTCCGCTCAAGGCGCGAAGCGGCATAGGCAGCACATGGAGCACATCGTATGACAACGACTACAACAACCGGCTCGGCCCGGATGGCGTCTTTTCTTGGCGCCATCTGGGCGTTGATCACAAAGATTCCGGCGATCTATCCGATTTTCTTCGCCATATTTGTGACGGTGGGGATGCTAAATCCCAACTACCAGACTATGAACGGCATCTTTGTTTTCCTTCGCCGGGCTTCGCCGCTTGCCATCCTGGCGATTGGACAGATGATGGTACTGGCCTCGGGTGGTTTCGATCTTTCCATGGGTTCGCTGGTCACGTTTGTCATCGTCGGTAGTTCGATGCTCTTGGGCAATGATCCCGAGAAAGCGCTGCCGGCGATAGGAATGATGCTGTGCTTTGGGGTACTGGTCGGACTAGTCAATGGTCTCATCGTCAGCTATCTCAAGATCCCTTCTTTGATTGTTACTCTGGGAATGCTCCTGCTGGTGAAAGGCCTTGCCATGTATTGGACTGGCGGGGCACCCAAAGGATACCTTACCGACAGTTTCCGGGTTTTCGGGCGCGGCAATTTCGAGAACGTCCCCATATTCGACAAGTTCCCGATTGCCCTGCTGATCATGCTGGTTGTCGCCGTCGTCGCCTATTTCATATTCCACAAGACCAATTTTGGCAGGCAGATCCTGGCCATCGGCGACAACGTGCGTGCCAGCGAGATCTCGGGTGTCAGGGTACGCCTCGTCCGGACGCTCGCATTTGTGGTTTCCTCACTCCTTGCAACGATTGCAGGCGTATTGCTGGGTGGTTATGGCGGCATCTCCACCAATGTTGGCGACGGCTTGGAGTTTCAGGCTGTTTCTTCGGCGGTCATCGGCGGCACGCTGCTATTGGGCGGAAAAGGATCAGTTCCCAATGTGATTTTCGGGGCATTTACGCTGGAAGCTCTCTTCAACCTGCTGAATCTGCTTGGGTTGCCCAAGCCCTACAAGGATGCCGTGCAGGGCTTGATCATCATCGGCGCGGTGGCCTACGTCTCTCTGAGTGCACGCAAGAGGACATAGCCGCTCTCGCCGGACATTCTCGGGATCCGCCGTTCTCTGCTAATCGCCCGACGAGTAGCATGAAGAAGGAGGTGATGCGAAGACATCAAGTGAGCGCCAATGGTTTGCCGATGAGCTCGTGGATCAACATCTGTATGCACACTTGTGAAGGAGAACAAAACAAATGAAGAAGAGCATGCTGTTGCTTGTATCAATGGTCGTGGCGCTTTCGCTGGTGCTGACCGCGTGCGGCGCGCCGGCAAGTCCGGCTGCACCCGCAGCACCCGCCGCCCCCGCGGCCACCGAGGCCCCGGCAGCGCCTGAAGCCCCGAAGAACGAAGGCCTTCAGATGGATGCGGCAGCCGTTGCGCCGCAGTTCTACAATGACGCCGACTTCGACGAGTCGCTGGAATTGATGAGCCAGGCGCCCTTGAATCCGGATGATCCCATCTACATGCAGTACCTCATCGAGGATCCGGTTGACACGACCGCATTCAAGAAGGACCCGCCGTACAATATCTGCTTCTCCAACGCCGGCGTCAACAACCCCTGGCGTGTCGTTGGCTATACCACGATGCGAGAGCAGGTTGAGGAACTCCGCGAGCAGGGATTGGTCAAGAACTTCATCCACGTGGATGCAGGCGGCCAGGATGCAAAGCAGATTGCGGACATCGAAGATCTGATCGCAACTGAAGGGAAATGTGACCTGCTCATCGTCTCGCCGAATACGAGTGAGGCACTCACCCCCGCAGTTGAAAAGGCTTGCGAGGCAGGTCTGCCGGTGGTCGTCTTCGACCGCGGCGTGCTGACCGACTGCCCGACCGTCTTTGAAAAGACCATCGGTGGCTACGCCTTTGGCATTTCCGGCGCCCAGTTCATTGTGGACAATATGCCCGAAGGCGGGAACGTTCTCGCCTTCCGAATCCTCCCGGGTGTCGACGTGCTGGAGCAGCGCTGGGGTGCCGCAAAGAGGATCTTCGAGGAAGCCGAGAACATCAATGTCGTCGGCGTCGAGTTTGATGACTACAACACGGTCAAGACCAACACGCTGGTCCGCGACTACATCGACCGCTTTGGCCACATTGATGCGATCTGGATGGATGCCGGCGGTCCCGCCGTGGGTGCGCTCGAAGCCTACCAGGACCTTGACCTGCCCTTCCCCGTGATGGTTGGTGAGGACCAGAATGACTACCTGAAATTCTGGAAGGAAAACGACCTGACCGCCATTGCACCGACCTTCCCCACCTTCCAGTGGCGCTCCGCCGTCCTGATCGCGGTCAAGATCCTGCAGGGAGAGACCGTTCAGAAGAGATGGGTCCTCCCGCAGCCGGACGTGACGCAGGCGAACCTGGATCAGTACTATAAAGCCGAAATGCCCCCGCTGCATTATGCGCTCAGCGGCGGGGAGGACATGAAGAACTGGCCCGAGGCATGGATCAACGTTGACACTACAAAATACGTAGACGTACTTCCATAGACTAGCACAGGGGCCAGTCAGAATGGAGCCCGCTCGAAATCCGGGCGGGCTCCATTCTAGGAGTTCATTGACCCTTCACTGAAGGAGCAGGATCGCCATGATCAAGATCGGCTTTCATACCGACGCGTTCAACAGCAGCTACTGGAACTTCGAGCAGTGCCTGCAGTGGGCGCAGAAGAACGACGTGCACTGGATCGAATGCGGCATGATCGACGGCGTGAGCTGGATCCACGGCCTGGGCTACCAGCCGCACCTGGCGACGTGGGAGGATCCCCTCGCGTGGCGCGAGAAGGTGGCCAGGTACGGCGTGGGCTTCTCGCAGATCGACGCGGCTTTTCCATTGTCTCTGCCGGAAGGCGCCACACTGGGCGTGGAATACGCCCTGCGCAGCATCCGTTGGGCCCACCTCGCCGGCTGCGACCACATCGACACAACGGACGCCAGCCACGCTCCGAAAGGCCTGACCCACGATCAGGCAATGGAAATGATGAAGCGCTCCTACGCGCAGATCGTGGAAGTCGCCGAACGCTACAAGATGATCATCGATATCGAGCCGCACGGTTACTACACCACCAAGCCCGAGTTCATGGAGAGGATGCTGGCCTTTGTGGACAGCCCCTACCTGCGCATGAACATGGATACGGGCAACACATTCATCGCCGGCCAGGACCCCGTCGCCTTCCTGAACAAGTTCAAGAGCAAGGTCAGCCACGTGCACATCAAGGACGTGAGTGAATCCCTGGCGGCCTCGGTGCGCGGCGAGCTCACGGGCATCGCCGTCAGCCAGTGCGCCATCGGCGACGGCGTCAACAAAGACAACATCAAGAAGTGCTTCGACATTCTTGTGGATCTGAAGTATGACGGCGTGATCAGCCTGGAGTGCGAGGGGCAGGGCGGGCCGATGATCGAGAAGAGCCTGGCCTTTGTCCGCACCCTGGTCGAGGATGCCAACAAGCGCATGGCCGCGAAATAGGGCTCGTCGCATAGCGCATAACTGGAGGAAAAGATGGGAAAGGTGCTGCTCGGTATCAACATGGAGTTCGTTCGGCATCACGACAAGCCGTTCGATTGGGGTGTGGCCAAGGCCGCGGAGATCGGCTACCAGTACGTGGAGCCCATGGTCCACTGGGGCCGTGAGCTGCTGAGCGAAGCGCGCTATTTCCACAGCGTGTCGATGTACGACGATCCGCGCTGGGCGCGCGACCTGTGCGACAAGCACAAGATCAAGATGTCGGGCCTGTCCACGCACACGCCGCTGTGCAAGCCGGAGATCAGCGTGGAATACCTTAAGCAGGCGATCCGTTGGGCGTCCGACGCGGGCGCGCCGGTCGTCAACACCGACGAAGGACCGAAGCCGGATTGGACGACCAAAGAGCTGGACTACCAGTTGATGACTTACACGTTGAAGGAAGCCTCCATGGTGGCGGAGCGCTATGGCATCAAGATCGGGCTTGAGCCGCATCAGCAGTACAGCAAATCGCAGGAGGGCCTCGACAGCATCTACAACCTGGTCAAGTCGCCGGCCATCGGCATCAACTACGACACCGGGAACAGCTTCCTGGCGGGGACCACCGACACCTACGACTGGCTGACGCATGTGAAGGACCGCCTGGTGCATCTGCATGCCAAGGACATCAGCTTCGAGCAGGGCGGCGCGGAACGCGGCAAGATCACCGGAACCCCGGTGGGCTGCGCCTGCGGCGACGGGGTTGTGGACTGGAAGCGCGTGATTAGCATCGTCAAGACCTGCCCGGTGGACATCGTCTTCAGCGTGGAGTGCGGCACGGTGCCGGACGCCATCAAGAGCTTCGAGTATCTGAGCAAGCTCATCTAAGATCGACGATCCACGTGCGTGTCCCTCCCAGCCCGCGGCGGAGCGTTCGCCTTGGCGCCCTGTGTAAGCGCGCGATGCGCTTGGGGGCTGCCCCAAAGCGCGAAAACGAATCCCGGATACGAAAACCCGCCTTGATTGGCGGGTTTCATTTTGTCGCGGTGCGCTCGGAAAGCTGAGGGCCAGTACAGCAGTCTGTCGCCGGCATCGACCGCGTCGAGGTGGAAGTGGCAGCCACGGCCCTCATCGCCAGAGCGGAGCCGGCGCGCTTCCGGCGCACTCGAAGGGCGGGGAGGGGATTGCTTCGTCGCTGCGCTCTTCGCAACGACGTGGGAGTGGTCACAGCAGCCTGTCGCCGGCCTCGACCGCGTCTGCGCGGAAGTGGCAGCCGCGGCTCTGACGATTGTGATAGGCGGCGTGGGCAATGATCAACGCCACCTCAACCGCATTGCGGAGACCGATCAGCCCGTCGCTGAGTTTGGTGCGCTGATAGAAGTTCTCGATCTCGTTCTGCAGGTGGCGCAGCTCGCGGACGGCGCGCGCCAGCCGGTCGCCGGAGCGCACCAGGCCGACGTAGTGCCACATGATGTTCTGGATGGTCTGCATGTCGCCCTGGATGAGGGCGGGATCGGAATCGGTGGTCAGGCCGCTCTCATCCCACGGCGGGACGTCGTCGCGGGTGGGGATGAGGCGCGGCCCAAGGCGCAGCGCCTCGTCGATGTCCCGTCCGGCGCGATCGCCCCAGACCAGGCCCTCGAGCAGCGACGTGGACGCCAAACGATTGGCGCCGTGCAGCCCGGTGCAGGACACCTCTCCGACCGCGTACAAATTCGCGATGCTGGACCTGCCCCAAGCATCCACAGCGATGCCGCCGCAGGAGTAGTGCGCCGCGGGCACGACCGGTATCGACTCGCGAGTGATGTCCAGGCCCACGCGCAGGCACTCGGCGTAGATTCCCGGAAAGCGGGCCTTGAGCGCCTCGGCCGGCATGTGCGAGCCGATATCCAGCATCACGTGCGAATAGCCGCCGGATTCCATTTCCATGTGGATGGCGCGCGCGACGACATCGCGAGGCGCGAGGTCCTTCCACTCCGGAGAGTACTTGTGCATGAAGGGCTCGCCGGCAGGATCGAGCAGCACACCGCCTTCTCCGCGGACCGCCTCACTGATGAGGAAACCCTCGGCGCCCGGCACGGACAGGGCGGTCGGATGGAACTGGATGTACTCGGCGTTGAGGATGCGCGCGCCGGCGCGGGCTGCCATGGCGATACCGTCGCCGCGCGCGCCCAGGGGGTTGGTGGTGTTGCGATAGATGCGGCCCAGGCCGCCGGTCGCGAGCACAGTGATCGCGGCCAGTGTGCGGTGGATGGCCCGCCCGTTGCGGTCGAAGACATACGCGCCGTGGCACGTGACCGCCCGATAGTTGTCGAGCGGATCGCGCGAGTGGTGAGGGTAGGTGATCAGGTCCACGGCCGTGGCACTGGTGAGGACCTCGATGTTGGGGAAGCGCGCGAGCAGCGCAACCAGGCCGTTGCTGATGGCCGCGCCGGTCCCGTCGCCAACGTGGATGATCCTGCGTCGCGAGTGCGCCGCCTCCTGCCCGTAGGCGAGGGCGCCGTCCTTCTCGCGATCGAACTTGACCTCAGCCTGCCCGATCAACAGCTCGTCCACCAACGCCGGCCCTTCGTCCGCCAGGATGCGCGCGGCTTCCGGTAGGGAGGCGCCGGCGCCAGCAGCCAGGACGTCCTTGATCAGGAGCTCGGCGCTGTCGTCGGCGCCGCGATGGACGATGCCGCCCTGCGCCCAGAAAGTGTTGGATTCATGCACATCGGCTGAACTGCTCAGCAGGATGATGCTGCGCTTCGGGTCGCGTGCGAGCCGCAGCGCCGCGGCGATGCCCGCGATCCCCGAGCCGATGACGAGCACGTCGGCAGTTTTCACGGCTCAGCCAATCCGGATCATGCGATCGACGGCCTTGAAGGCCTTGAGGCGGATCTCTTCCGGGATATCGATGACGTACTGCAGGTGCTTGAGCGAGTCGCGGGTCTCCTCCATGGTGATGGTATTCATGTGCGGACAGCGCACCATGCACAGCCGCAGCATCTCCTTGTCCGGATTGGCGGCGGCGACGTTGTCGCCCATGGAGCATTCGGTGAGCATCAGATAGTGCGGCGCTTTGGTCTGCTGCACGTGGCGGATCATGGCGTTCGTGCTCCCGGAGAAATCCGAGGCGGCGACCACCTCGGGACTGCACTCGGGATGCGAGAGGATGATCACGTCCGGAAACTGCGCCCGCACCGTCTCGATATCCTTGACGGTGAACTTCTCGTGCACCTCGCAGCGGCCGTGCCAGCCGATCATCTGGACGTCGAGCAGGTCGGTGGCTCCCATGGCGAGGCCGCGCGGATCGAGGGTGGGGAAGATGATGTGCTTGCCGGTCTCGCGGGCCACGTTGGCAGCCAGGTACTGGTCCGGCAGGAAGATGACCGTCTCGGCCTTGAGCGACTCGACGACCGCGATGGCATTGCTGGAAGTGCAGCAGATGTCGCTTTCGGCCTTGACGTCCGCATAGGTGTTGACGTAGGTCACGACCGGCACGCCCGGGAACTGCTTCTTGAGGGCGCGCACGTCGTCGGCGGTGATGCTGGCGGCAAGCGAGCAACCGGCCTTGACGGCGGGCAACAGCACGGTCTTGGTCGGATTGAGGATCTTGGCCGTCTCCGCCATGAAGCGCACGCCGCAGAACACGATCACGTCCTTGTCGGTCTGCGCCGCCTTGCGGGCCAGGTCGAGTGAGTCGCCTTTGAAGTCCGGGACGGAATAGAACAGCACCGGCTCCATGTAGTTGTGCCCGAGGATGACAGCGTTGCGCTGCTTCTTCAGCGCATTGATCTCGACCGCGATCTCCGCCTTGTAGGCCAGCTCGACGTCCGGCACCACGTTGGCCAGCTTCGCTTTCATTCCTGCATACATCGCTTGCACTTCAGGGTTCACCGGTGCTCCTTTGACACTTGGGCCAACGCCCCTAAGGCATGTACTCGAATGAGAGATCGAAGTTTTTGGCAGAATGTGTCAGCGCGCCGATGGAGATGTAATCGACGCCCGTCTCCGCGATGCGGCGGACGTTCTCCAGCACCACGTTGCCGGAGGCTTCCAGCTTTGCGCGCCCCTGCGCCATTTTCACCGCCGCGGACAGCATCTCGAGGGTCATGTTGTCGAGCAGGATGCGTCCCACGTCCAGATCCAGAGCCGCCTGCACGTCTGCGAGCGTGCGGGCTTCGACCTCGAGTTCGGCGTCGCCGCCGGCCGCGCGGGCTCGTCTCACAGCCTCGGCAAGGCCGCCGGCGAAGTCGATGTGGTTGTCCTTGATGAGGATCATATCGTACAGGCCGATGCGGTGGTTCTGACCGCCTCCGCGGGCGACCGCCAACTTGTCGGCCATGCGCAGGCCGGGGGCGGTCTTGCGCGTATCGAGGATTACCGCCTTGGTGCCGGCGACCGCGTGCACGAACTGGCGCGTCAGTGTGGCGATGCCGGACATGCGGCCGAGGAAGTTGAGGGCGGTGCGTTCGGCCGTCAGCAGGGCGCGCGCCGGGCCGGAGACCGCGGCCAGGTCCTGAAGTGGTCCGACCCGGTCTCCCTCGCGAACCGCGGGTTCGAATAAGACCGACGGATCGACCTCGAGGTAGACGGCCATCGCCACGTCAAGCCCGGCGACGATGCCATCCTGCCTGGCGACGATCTTTCCGTGCATGGACGCGGCGGGGGGAACGATGCGCTCGGTAGTGATGTCGCCCGAGCCGATGTCCTCTTCCAGCGCCTTGCGGATGGCGTGGCGGATCTTGGGGTGCAGCTTGACGATGCCGGGTTTGGGTCTCATGGACAGTGCAGATGATATACCAGATTCATGTGCGCAGCGGGCTATTCGTTTCGCGGATCGAATGGAAACGAATGGGGGCGACAGCTGAACCCTTTAATCGGTCAGCTGGGAGCCCGGTCGTATGCCCCCCCCCCACTGACGAGGGCGTGCGGCGGCACTGCTCCGACGCCTCGTGGCGTCGGAGCAGGCGATGCTCGCTGGTCCTTGCGCCCCGTGGCGCAAGGATGGCCGATGCCGACGTGTCCCCGCGGCTCGTGCCGCGGGGATGGGCGATGCGGGCTTGAGGCCCACTCGCCCGAAAGTCGGCTCGGCCGAATGCTCGCTCGCCCAACGTGCCACCTGCCCCAAATACGCCGAGTCCGGTTGCCGTGAAGCGGAGCGAATCACGGGCGGATTAGGGGGAGAAGATCTGCCGCGTACGGGGCCAGGCATCGGAGGCGGCCCTTCGACTGCGGCGCTGCGCGGCTGTGCGTCCTTCGGTGCCCTTCGACTTCGCTCCGCTTCCTTCGCTATGCTCAGGACAGGCAGGGCGATGAAGGTGGGTCGTCGGGCTCGAGGGCATCGAGGTGCTCGAGGGCATCGGCAGCATCGCGATTGATGGCGGCGTTGAAGGCCTGGACGCGCAGGAGGGTGGCGATGGATTGGGCGCTGAGGTTGACGGCGCACAGGGCGGTGAGGTTCCTTTCGAAGTCCAGGTCGCCCTTGGAGGCGGTGAGGGCCTCCAGGAAGCGCGTAGTGGTGACGCGGATGAGCTCGATCTCGGCTGCGAGGTCGGTGACGGGAACCTGCGCCAAGAGCTGCCGTTCCTTCTCCTTGAACAGGGATGAGTGGAAGCCATGCTTGAGGGCGTTGCTGTTTCCTGGTTGGCCCCCAGGCCTCCTGGCCTGGGGATTGGCGATGCTCGCTGGCCCTTGCGCCCCGTCGCGCAAGGATGGCCGATGCCGACGCGTCCCCGCGGCTCGTGCCGCGGGGATGGGCGATGCGGGCTTGAGGCCCACTCGCCCGAAAGTCGGCTCGGCCGAATGCTCGCTCGCCTTACCGCCTCGTCTTTTCTTCTTCATTTGGGTGGCTCCTCGAAGGCTCTGAGGTCGAAGGGATCCAGATCGTCGACTACGTTGATAAGGGACTCCTCCCAGGTGGCCGGGCCGGCATACTTGTTTTCAAAGCGGACGAGGGAGGCCATGGTGAGGGCGGTGTGGGAAAAAGCCATGAGCATGGCGAGGCGCTTCGTGAGGGAGAGGCCCGCCTTCCCTGGCGCCCCTTGGCGCCACGATGGGCGACGCTCGCCGGACGCCCGCTCGCCCGACCTCTTCGCGGCGGCCAGGACACGCACGAGCAGGATGCGCAAGAGGCAGAGTTCGCTGAGGGCGCTCTCGGCGGGAATGCAGTCCAGCATTTTGCACTCGGTGGGTGTGAAGAAGTCGCGGTAGAGCTTTGGAGGCGGGGAGAGTCCCTGCAACTCATGTTGCAGGGACTTGCGGTGGCGGCTTGATGCCGCCCCGCGGCGCGGGAAAGCGGCTTCTGCTAACATAGGCCAATCCTACAGCACAAATGTTCTGTGGAAAGGGCCAAAGTGTCCACCCTGTGCTAATTTTGAGTGATTTTTGGGGTCTTGCCTGCGACTGATGCCGCAGGGACTTGCGGTGGCCGCTGGATGCGGCCCCGCGGCGGAGAGCGAAGATTGGTGATCGAGGATCGAGGGAGTTGCCCGGAGGGTGCGCCAAGCATCCAAGGGCCTATGATCTCGGCCAGTTTTCCGCGAGTGCCCAATTGCCCCTCGGGGAAGCCGCCTGCCAAACTGCGGGTGCGCAAGAGTTGGGCCTCCATCCGCCAGGTTCGAGGTTCGCCTGTGCCTGCGGCAAGGCCGTCTCGCCCCGGCGGGCTCGCGGCCCGAACGGGGTGCAGGCAAGTCCTCGGCGAGGAGCTTTTTGGCCTTCTTCTTTGCACACCCTCACTGGTGCGCTTTGC
>JAZDHO010000010.1:0-2809 GCA_043805815.1 Chloroflexota bacterium | reverse complement strand
TCCTCAAGCATCGAGACAAAGGCGTTCCAAGCGCCCATATCCAGCAGTGCCACCGTGGGTCTGCCATCAGGGTCAACGGCGAATTGCCTAGATCGCAAGATTTCCGTGACAGCCATGGTGTCATTTCCCATACGGTTCATTCTATCACGGGCGCAACTGGCCGTCAATCTGAGACTCAGCGACCGTCACACATCGGCGACAAGCTCCTGAAAGGCTGTGGTGGGCCACTCCGGGGCCAAGCCGCGGACGATTCGGGCCAGAGGCAGTCGTAACGCTGGTGAGCCGTACGCTTGGTGCGGTGTGCTGGCCAATCGGTACATCCGTCTATGATCGTGTCTAGCAACTCCGTTGTGCGGTAGAACCGCAGCCTCCAATTCTCAGAGTTTGTGAATTAAATATCTGCACACCCTCGAAGGCAGTGTCAGGCAGTTCTGCATCTTGGTCAGCGTTCGTACTGCTAACCAGATGCACCCGTGTTCGGGTTCGAGTCTGCCTACATCGCCGTAACACGGCGAGAACGCTTTGCCGAGGCGTTCAAGTAAATACTGCTCGTCTGCTGATAGGCGAGTGTGCCGATTCCAACTTCCAGGCCGATGAGTATGAGCCTGGCGCAGCTCACGTTATCCAACCGCCACGGCTGGTTCTCTGACAGTCATAGTGAGAGGCTGAAGCAAATGGCGTATCCAGATGCGCAGGTTATGGGCAATGGCGACCCACAAGGCTACGCAGCGCACCTTCGCGCGTCCACGCACGCGTACCTGGTACACCCCGTTGCTGCTGCGCGCCTGGGCGTTGACACACTCGGCTGTGGCCGCACGCAGCTTGTACGTCTGTTTGGCCTCCGCGGTACCCATACGCTCGCGCCACGCGGCCACAGCGGGCGCATCGCCAGGCAGCGCAACATACCGGTCACGTGTCTTATCCTTCGGTTCGGGGACCGGCGCCAAGACACGTATTCCCTTGGTTTCCGCTGTCTCGACGGCAGCCAGGGTGACGAATCCGCCGTCCATCAGCCAATCTTCGGGCAAGCAGCCGCAGCGCGCTTGGACTTGGTCGAGCATCGGCTCCGCTTGAGCCTTGTCACTGCCCATATTGACCACCTCCACACCCGTGATGACCAGCCGGGCGGTATCTGCGGCAAACTCCCAGTTGTACGCTGGACGAAAGCCTCCGTCCGCCATCTTCATCACCCGCGCCTGCGGGTCGGTACTGGACACCCGCGCTTCCGCGCGTTCAGCGGCCGGTTTGGCGGCTTGCACGGCAGGCAGTTCGGTCAGCGCGGCTTCCAGGCGCGCCACACGTTCACTGACCGCGCGTTCCTGTGCGGCGCGTTCGCGCGCCGTGCGCGAGGAAGTCTCGCCAGTCTCAGACTGGCGCAACGTTTCCTGCTCTGCGGTGGCTCGCACCAGTGTTTTTTCCAAAGTTGCCTGGCGATGGAACGATGCCGCACCCGCGCTGGCGCGTACCCGCATCCCATCCTGGGCATGAGCCTTGAACTCGACCAATCCCGCCTTGGCCAGCCGCTGCACGATTTGAGTAAACAAGCGGTCGAGTGCCTCCTCGTGGTTGACTCGAAAGTCACTCAGGGTGTGGTAGTTCATCGTGACTCCACCGCACAACCACATGTAGGCCAAGTGTTCCACGCACAGGGTTGCTACCTGCCGCGCACTGGTCTCGCCCTGAGTAGTGGCGTATATCCACACTGCCACCAGAATCTTCGGGTCAGTGGCGGGCGACCCCGGCGTGCCTTCCGCGACCTGAATGTCGACGTAGAACTCCCACAAATCCAACTGCCCCACCATCTCCCACACCCGGCACGCCAAGTGCTCGGGCGGCAGCAAATCCTGCAAACGCGCCGGCACAGGAATCACATCCTCGCGGTTGGCCTGCCGCAGACGCAACACCCGACCGTCAACGCTGGCGATGACCGACGATGTCCGGGTAGTATCCATAGGGGCTATCCTCCGCACAGCAAGATTGCCCCAAGTATACACTGTCCCAGGCAAATTGTCCCGCGTGTACCAGCCAGCGTAGTTGGATATTTTCACAAACTCTCAGTGGCCGAGCATGCTCTGCAGGAAGCGGACCGACTCGCGAGCCACTTTCTCTGGATCGGACCGGTCGGCCGCGAGCTCGACGGTCAGGTAACCGTCAAAGCTGACTTCCTTCAGCGCTGGTAGGCACCGCGCCCAGTCCACAGCCCCGGCGCCCAGGAAAGCCTTTCCCCTGTCGGCCGGGTCCCAGTCCTTCACGTGCACCATTGCCGCCCGGTTCCCTGCCGTGCGGATCTCGGCCGCGGGGTCCATGAGGCCCGCCGTGGCGTTGCCGACGTCCAGATAGATGCCGAGCGCTTGGGAGCCGCCGCAGGCCTCAATCATCCGGCGCAGTTTTCGGCTGTTCGAGAGAAAGGGGCGGCCCACCGCTTCGAGGCCGAGCACAACCCCGGCTTGTTCAGCGGGCGTGATCGCCTGCATGAGGGCACTGCGAAAGAGGGCCCACCTGCTGGCGGGCGACTCCTCCTGATCGCAGCCGGGGACCAGGATCACGCCGGCGTCGAGGTCGTGTGCGAGCTCGACGGACTCGACGAGCAGGCTGATGCCAAGGTCGCGGATGCGCACGTCAGGGCTCGTCATGTTGAAAACCCAGTGGGCGTTGATGCACAGGGAACTGAAGGCAAGACCCAGGTCGCTGGCCTGCCGACGGAGCTGGGTTCGAGCCCCTTTGCTCAACCTGCGCGTCCAGTGCTGGCCGGCGTCAATCGCGAGCTCCAGGCCGGAGGCCCCGGATCGGGCAGTCCCCTCCAGCTTCT
>JAZDHO010000009.1:0-21330 GCA_043805815.1 Chloroflexota bacterium | reverse complement strand
GGGGCCGAGCCCACCAGCAGGGTGAAGCGCAGCGCGTCCGTGCCAAGCTCGTCCATAACCGTCAAAGGATCGATGACATTGCCGTAGGTCTTGGACATCTTGCGTCCATGCTCATCGCGGATCAGGCCATGCAGATACACGGTGTGGAACGGCGCCTGCGCGGTGAACTCCAGCCCCATCATGATCATGCGCGCCACCCAGAAGAACAGGATGTCGTATCCCGTCTCCATGAAGGATGTGGGATAGAAGTACTTGAGGTCCCGTGTCTCTTCCGGCCAGCCCAGTGTGGAAAACGGCCAGAGCCCTGAAGAGAACCAGGTATCCAGCACATCCGGGTCCTGGGTCAGGTTCCCGGAGCCGCAGGTTCCGCACTTCGACGGATCCTCGCGGCCTGTGGTCATGTGTCCATCCGGGCAGTACCACACCGGAATTCGGTGCCCCCACCACAACTGCCGGCTGATGCACCAATCCTTGATGTTCTCCAGCCAGTTGAAGTACACCTTCTCGAAGCGCTCCGGCACGATGCGTATCTTCCCGTCGTGCACGGCCTCCAGGGCGGCCTTCGCCAGCGGCTCGATCTTGACGAACCACTGCGTGGAGATCATCGGCTCCACGATCTCGCCGCCGCGCTGCGAACGCGGGATGGTGGTGGTGTAGGGCTGGGTCCTGATCACCAGCCCGGCCTTCTGCATGTCGGTCCATAATTTCTCGCGGCATTCGAAGCGGTCCTGACCCTGATACGGTCCGCCGTGCTCATTGATCCTTGCCGCCTCATCCAGCACCGAGATGATCGGCAGATGGTGCCGCTGGGCGATGTCGTAGTCGTTCGGATCGTGACCCGGAGTGATCTTCAGGGCGCCCGTGCCGAACTCACGCGAGACGTAGTCGTCGGCGATCACGGGTATTTCGCGTCCGAGCATCGGGACGACAGCGGTCCGGCCGATCAGATGCTTGTAGCGCTCGTCCTCGGGATGCACCGCCACTGCCGTGTCCCCTAGGATGGTCTCCGGGCGAACGGTGGCGACGGGGATGAACTCCTCGGAGCTCTTCAGCATGTACTTGAAATAGTACAGCGTGGCTTCTTCTTCGCTGTACTCCACCTCCAGGTCGGACACTGCAGTCTTCAGCCCCGGCGACCAATTGATCAAGCGCGGGCCGCGGTAAATCAGGCCCTTCTGGTACAGCCGCACGAATGCCTCGCGCACGGCACGCGAGAGTCCCTCGTCCAGGGTGAAGCGCTCGCGGCTCCAATCGCACGAAGCGCCCAGGCGGCGGATCTGGTTGGTGATGATGCTGCCGTACTTCTTCTTCCACTCCCAGGTGCGCCGCATGAATTCTTCGCGCCCCAATTCCTCGCGCGTGACTTCCTCGGTCTGCAGCAGGTTGCGCTCGACCATCAGCTGCGTGGCGATGCCCGCGTGATCCGAACCGGGCACCCACAGGGCCGGGATGCCCTTCATGCGGTGGTAGCGGATCATCAGGTCCTCCATGCTGACGAACATGGCATGGCCCAGATGCAGCTCCCCGGTCACGTTGGGCGGCGGAATGGAGATGACGAAGGGCTTGACCGTCGGATCGAACCCCGGTTTGTTTGGGTCATTGGCAGGCCGAAAATACCCGCCCTCCTCCCACATCCCGTATACCCGGGGTTCGGTGGATCGGAAATCGTACACCTTTGAGAGTTCGTGTCTGTTCATTTTCGGTTCCCGTGTACGTGCCCGGCCCAACGAAGCTTCATATTTGCGCGGGCACCCAGTCTTTCATACAGTTCGCCCACATGCTGCTGGATGTGGCGGATGTTGATCAGATGCATCTCAAGCCTGTCGACGGGATACCCGCGGAAACCGGATTCGGCCCCGAAGTCGGCAGGGCTCAGACGTTCAGGCACCTGCCGCTCGACGAAGCGCACGTACTCGAGCAACTCCGCTTTGGAGACCGGCACGCCGCCGTTGGTCTTGGTGTGCCCTTTCCACGGGACAAAGTCCCTGCTGGTGGGCTGTAGGTACTTGTGCGCGTAATACGTGGCGTGATAAGCCTTGAACCAGGTCTTATCCTTGTCCCGCGCTGCATTCCAGGCCGCGCGAGGGCATTTGATGATGGCCTCCCTCAGCATGACCAGCGCTGCCAGATACTGCGATTGGACGGCTCTCTGGACGATACTGCTTTCCTCGTTCATCTTTCCTTCCTGGATTCTCCGATCATCTTCCTTAAACAAGGACGCCTCGCCCGACATGAGGACGAAGCGTCGCTTCGCGGTACCACCTCAATTCGCCTTTCGGCGCACTCTGTGACCGGCGATCACCGGTCCGTGCTGTAACGGGCACTCCCGTGACGGTCTACTTGGCCGGGGCCTTTCTTCGTCAGCGCTTCCGGGCGACTTCAGCGGCGGCTACGTGCGGAGACTTCCACCCGGCGTCTCCTTCTCTAGCAGTCAGCACAGCCACTTACTACTCCCGAACCGAGCGGATTATACGCGCCTCTCCGCGGCAGGTCAAGACGGGCGGCGAGCGGGTGCTCAGGCATGGCAGACTCCGGTCCGCGCCCCGGGGGCAGCTGAATGGCAACGCGATCCCTATTTGCCGCAGCAAGTATACTTGCCGCACGCCATCCATGATCCCACCAGATTACAGCGCAGCCTCATGCTCAGTGTCATAGATCTCATCCTGCTTGCCGTCGCCGCCATTGCGGCCGGCGCTATCAATGCCCTCGCCGGCGGCGGAACACTCATCACCTTTCCAATGCTGACCGCGGTTGGTGTGCCTGCCATCGCGGCCAACGTGACAAACACCATCGCACTTTGCCCGGGCTATGTCGGCGGAACGCTGGCCCAGGCCCATGATCTGCGCGGCCAACGCACGCGACTGTGGATCACCCTGCCCGCAGGCGTTGTTGGTGGGCTTATTGGCGGAGTTCTGCTGCTGCGTACGGGCGAAAAGCTGTTTCGGGACCTCGTACCGTTCCTGATCCTGATCGCCTCATTGTTGCTCGCGATCCAGGATCCGGTTCGCCTCTGGCTCGCGCAGCGTTTGGGCCAGCAGCATGCCGGGAAAGGGCTGGAGAAATGGTCGTGGCTGCCGGTCGCGCTGGCCGCCGTTTACGGGGGTTATTTTGGGGCAGGGCTGAGCGTCATCGTGCTCGCGGCGCTTGGCATCACGCTGCAAGACAACCTGACGAGGCTGAACGCGCTTAAGCAGCTGATTGGTCTTGCGACCAATGTCGCGGCTGCGGTCTTCTTTCTCTTTTCAGGACAGGTTGTCTGGCCGGCCGCCGTCGTCATGGCCGCGGGTGCGCTCCTGGGCGGTACGCTCGGAGGCAGGCTGGCAGGCCGGGTCAAACCGTCCACGCTGCGCTGGATCGTGGTGTCGATCGGCGTGATCGTCTCAGTGATCTATTTCGTCCGGGGCTGAGGCACCGGGCAAGCTCCATCAATCACGAAGAACTTGAAGAATTCAAAGGGACGGGAGCGTGCCCTTGTTTTTCCCTTCTTGCTCTTGGTGTCCTTTGTGTTCAGAGTCCGTTGCCGCCCCGCGGTGCTGCCCAATTGGCACGGGGATGCCTGCCACCATCCAGAGCACCTCGTCCGCCCTCTTCGCCATCTGCTTGTTGGCCCATCCCAGCATGTCGCGAAATAGCCGCCCCATGGGATACGCGGGCACAACGCCCTGCCCGACTTCGTTCGAGACCACCAGCCAGTGCGACCGGGACGCCTCGATCGCTTTCAAGAGCGTCTCGACCTCTTGTTCGACCATGAGGCGAGCCGTGATTTCGGCGGGATGATTCGCATCCGGAGCGGCCTGCAGCAGCCTGTTCGAGACCAGGAGTGTCAGGCAGTCCAGCACCACCACCTCAGCGTGCTGCGGATGCGCCAGCACGTGCTTCCCGACGTCCGTCGGCAGCTCCAGCGTCTGCCATTGAATGGATCGGCGCTGTCGATGGGCTGCAATGCGGCTGCGCATCTCCTCATCGAGGGGTTGGGCCGTTGCGATGTACAAGACCTGCCCCCGCCCCTGTTCCGCCAGGCGCTCGGCATGCGCCGACTTGCCGCTGCGCGCGCCGCCGATGATGAAGGTCAGCTTTCGCATCGCTATGGGCTGGTGGTCAGGTGGCTGACATCATTCAGCAGGTGCAGGACCGCCCCCCATTCGTCGATGCGCAATTCCGTCACAGAGGCATTGGATACCCACATCTGCCAGTAATGTTCGAGCGGCAGCCCGAGGGCAAGGGTGATGAGCACTTGCAGCGATCCCCCGTGCGCGACAACGATCACTGTCTTGTCCGG
Source organism: Chloroflexota bacterium (assembly GCA_043805815.1). GTDB lineage: Bacteria > Chloroflexota > Anaerolineae > Anaerolineales > Villigracilaceae > Fen-1038. The sequence continues at coordinate 17,051 of JAZDHO010000009.1, read as the reverse complement.
GTTCTCCGCACAGATGTCGGCATACGCGGCCTGCACCCGTTCCGCGATCTGCGGCAGCGACTCGCCCTCCGGTGGAGCGACTCGCAGCCGATCTGCCTCCCACTGCGTAAGCCTCTCGGCGTCCTGTACTTTGAGGCTGTCATAGGTCTTGCCCTGCCAGGCGCCGAAGTCGCCCTCCGTCAGGCGCCCATCGATGCGCAGTTCGGGATGCGAGGGGATGGCCGCACGGATGGCGCTTGCGGTATCGAACGCGCGCGACAGGCCGCTGCAGTACATCGCCGCCGTCCTCTCGCCGCTGAGCCGCTTTGCCACGGCGAGCGCCTGCAGTCGCCCGATCTCATCCATGGGGATGTCGAGCTGGCCCATGAAACGCACTTCGGCGTTGTAGGCCGTCTGGCCGTGACGAACGAGCAGCAGCCGCGTCGTCATCGCGCCGCCGCAAAGGTCAATAGAACGCCAGCTTCAACCAGCATGTTGATCGCTCCATAGGTATCACCCGTCATTCCGGGTATCTTGCGCATGACAAATCCGGAGGCGAGCCACCAGACGATGGCCGCGCTCACGAAGGCTGTAGCGGCGACAAGGTCCTGCAGCTGCCATGTCAGAATGCCAACCATCACGAGTGTGGTCAGCATGGCCGCGGCCGCCTGCACATGGCCCGCCTGATCTTTGATGTCCCGGCCCAGGCCCGCGGCCCGCGCGTATGGAAACACGACCACTGACAGTGTCATTCCGCAGCGTCCGAGCACCGGCGCAAGCAGCAGTGCAGCCCAACGCTCCTGCTCGATGGCGTTCACGGCGCTGAACATTGTCAGGAGTATGAGCGCTCCGCCCGCGACTGCGTAGGCACCTGTCCGCTCGTCGCGCATGATCTGCATGCGGCGTTCCGGCGTCCCGCCGCCGAGAAGGCCGTCGCAGGCGTCCAGCAGGCCATCAAAATGCAGAGCGCCGGTGAGGACGATCCAAAGCGCCAATACCAATGCCGACCGGACCTGAACTGGGAAGATGCCTGCCAGCAGCAGATCGGCAGCCGCGAGCAGCCCGCCGAGCAGCAGCCCCACCAATGGGAAGAAGGCGGTGGACCTTCCCACTTCCATCGGCGTGAACGGCCGCCGGATGAACACCGGCGATATCAACAGGAACTGAACTGCTGCAGCGAATGCGACCATTGGGTGTCCGTCGCGGCGTCACGCCCGCGGGAATACCGCTGGATTTTGCCGTGCTGCCGGCTTGCGGGTCTATTCTAGCCGCTCTTTGCCGAAACCCCGGCTTCATCGAATGTGGCCATCTCGGCAAGCACGCGGCACGCCGCCTCGACGAGATTCATTGCCAGGACCGCCCCGGTGCCCTCACCTAGGCGCATGCTCAGGTCCAGGAGGGGTTCAAGGTCCAGCCAAGCGAGCATCAGCCGGTGGCCGCCTTCGGCGGAAACGTGCGCCGCGATGAGATAGTCGCGTGCCGCAGGCGCCAGCCTGACCGCGATCATGGCCGCAGCGGTCGAGATGTACCCATCGATCACTACTGGCTTGCGGTGAGCGGCCGCGCCCAGGATCATACCTGCCAGGCCTCCGATCTCAAAACCGCCCACCTTGCCCAGGATATCCAGCCCGTCGCGGGCATCCGGACGATTGACATCCAACCCCCGGCGGATGGCCGACACTTTGCGTTGCAGTCCATCGTCGTCAATGCCCGTACCGCGGCCGGCGAGCTCCTCGGCACTTCGTCCGGTAAGCACCGCGGCGATGGCGGCAGCGGGGGTGGTGTTGCCGATGCCCATGTCGCCGGCGGCGAACAGATCCACCCCGCGCCCGATCTCCTCCTCGGCGATCACCGCACCCGTCATGATGGATTGGAGCGCCTGGTCGCGGCTCATCGCCGGGCCCTTCGCAAAATTACGCGTGCCTCGTCCGATCTTGCAGATCTGCAGCCCGGGGTCCGGAGGGATGTCCCCGGCGATGCCCATGTCGACCGTCCTCAGGCGGGCGCCCGCCTGACGCGCCAACACGCTGATCGCTGCGCCGCCGCGCAGAAAGTTCATCACCATCTGCGCCGTGACCTGCTGCGGGTAGGCACTGACGCCCTCTTCGACAATGCCGTGATCCCCGGCAATGACCACGACTAGTTTCTCGTGCATGTGCGGCCGCGCATCCCCCGTTATTCCGGCCAGCTGGATGGAAAGCTGCTCAAGGCGTCCAAGGCTGCCGCGCGGTTTGGTGAGGGCATCCTGTCGTCCTCGAGCCGCCCGCATTGCCGCATGGTCCAGCGGCCCTATACCGAGGATCAGATCGTGCAGTTCGTTCTCCCCTTCCAATCTGGATGTGCTTATCACCTGTGATCCCGGCATCAGAACTCGATCCCCGGCTGCGTCTTCACTCCCTGGTCAAATGGATGCTTGAGCGCGCGCATCTCTGTGACGAGGTCGGCGTACTCGATGAGTGCCTGCGGCGCGTCACGACCCGTGATGATCAGATGCAGCTCTGCGGGCCTGTTCTCCTTCAGCCAATCGACCACCTGCGCTGCATGCAGCCAGCCTAAGCCCAACGGATAGGTGAACTCATCCAGCAGGATCACGTCGTATTTCCCGCTGCGGATCTTCTCCTGCGCCAGTGCCCAACCTCGCACGGCTCTTGCGGCGGTCTGATCCATGTCTTTGGAGGTCCGCGTGAAACCGTCGCCGGTTGAGTGCCATTCGATGCCGAGCTTCTTGGCGGCCCGCACCTCGCCCCACTGGCCCGTTTCGGCCTTGATAAACTGGATCACGCATAGGCGAAAGCCGCGGCCCCAGGCGCGCAGCAACAGGCCCAGGGCGGCTGTGCTCTTGCCCTTCCCATCGCCGGTGTTGACGATCACCAACCCTCTTCTCATGGCCGGGCATTCTCGCGTCCGTCCGGCAGCACCAGCGGAGTGCCGTATTCCGGATGCGGGATGACGCGCACGGGCATCTGATAGACGCGCGAGAGCACCGCTTCTGTGAGCACCTCCGCCGCGCTGCCGATGGCCTGCAGCCTTCCTGCAACCAACAGTGCCACGCGATCCGCATACAGCCCTGCCAGGCTGAGGTCGTGGAGCACCATCAGGATCGCGAGGTTCTTGCGGGTTGCCAGCTCGCGGATCAACCGGATCAGGCTCTCGCGGTGTTGCAGATCGAGATGCGTGGTCGGCTCATCCAGCAGCAGGACCGGGGTATCCTGCGCCAGGGCGCGTGCCAGCAGCACGCGCTGCTGTTCACCGCCCGAGAGCTCACCAACATAGCGCTCCGCCAGGGGCAGCATCTGCGTCTGCTCCAGCGCATATTGCACGCGTTCGTGGTCGTGCGGCCCGGTGTGTCCCAGCCAGCCGAGGTGCGGCGTACGGCCGAGCATGACCGACTCGTACACGGTGAACGCCGGCGGCAGGCCGCGCGCCTGCGGCACCACGGCCAGATAGCGCGCGCGTTCCATGGTCGAAAGCCTGGAGAGCAGACTGCCATTGATGTGCACGTCGCCGTGCTTGATCGGCACCACACCGCTGACGGCGCGAATGAGCGTGGATTTACCCGCGCCATTCGGCCCCACCAGGGCCACAACCTGGCCAGCTGCGACGCCGAACGTAACGTGCTCCAGCACACCTCGCTCGCCATAGTTCACGGAAACATCATCAATTCGCAGCATGTGCGCACCCGCGCTGGCGCTCCATCAGCGCCCTACTCAACTGGCATCCCAATTCCGGTCTCCCTTGTTTCCACGCTCCCAACTACCATCTGGCAGATCTCACCAATAGCCCTGGTTCTTTGCCCGCCTCAGCACCCACAGGAAGAATGGGGCGCCTGCCAGCGCGGTCACGACGCCGACGGGCAGCACTTGCGGCGCCAGCACGGTCCGCGCCAGCAGGTCCGCGATCAGCAGCGCTGTGCCGCCACTGACGACCGAAAGCGGCAGCAGGCGGCGGTAATCCGCACCCCACAGCAGGCGGACCACGTGCGGCACGATCAACCCGATGAATCCAATGATGCCTGAGAATGCCACCGCGGAGGCCGTGGTCAACGAGGCTGCCAGGACAAGCCAGAACTTCACGCGTTCAGCGGGCAGGCCCATCTGGCTTGCCTGTTCCTCGCCGAATTGCAGCACGTTGAGCGCATACGCCGACGCCAGCAGCGCTGCCAGCCCCAGGATCACATACGGCAGCAGGGCAATCACCGGCTGCCAACCGCTCATGAGCGATCCACCCAGCAGCCAGCCTGTAGCCCGACGCAACTGCTCGTTCGAGCGCAGCATCAGGAACGAGGTCAGCGAAGTGGCAAAGGAACTGATGGCGACTCCTGCCAGGATCAGCGTGGTGGTCGGCACGCTCTTGCCGATGCGCGCCAGACTGTAGACCAGCATCACAGTGAGCGCTGCGCCGACGAACGCGGCCGCAGGGATCACGTACAGCCCCGCCAGGTCCTCCGGCCAGCGAATGCTCATGGCGATCACCGCGCCCAGCCCGGCGCCGGATGCCACTCCGATCAGGTACGGATCGGCCAGCGGGTTGCGGAACAGGCCCTGGTAACTCGCGCCGCTGCCCGCCAGCGCGGCGCCTGTGAGCAGCAACAGCACCGCGTGCGGCAGGCGGATATCGAGCAGGATGGTCGAATACATGCCCGCCTCGTCCACCGAGGTCGTTCCCCAACCTGCCCTGTCAGCCATGACCGACCAGATGATCTGCGGCGGGATATTAACAGGACCGATTGCCACGCTCAAGATCAGGACTGCAGCGAGCACGAGCAGACTCATTGCCAGCGCGCGGCCGAAGGGCATCTTCATGAGCTATGCAAGGACAGTCAATCTACACACTGCGGCACGCGGGCACTTACCACACGATCCCCGAGTGCAGCAGTTTTGCCATGGCCTCCAGGCCATCCACCAGGCGCGGCCCCGGACGGCTGACGAGGTTGTCATCGAAGGTGAAGATGCGGTTCTCCTGGACTGCTGCAAGAGCATCCCATCCCGCCCGGGCGCGCACTTGCTCTGGCGTCACCCCGCCGTAGGTGTAGTCGCCCAGGATGATCACATCCGGCTGCCTGGCCAGCAATTCCTCAACGCTAACCTGCACCCATTCGGCGCCCAGGTCGGCTCCGAAGTTCACACCGCCCGCTGATCGGATCAGCAGATCGACGAAAGTACCCGGCCCGGAGGTGTATGGCGCGTTCGGGTCGGTGGCGTCAAGCTCGTAGTAGACCAGCGGCTTCTCCGCCGCCTCCGCAACCTGCGCGGTGATGGCGTCCACACGACCCTTCAGGGCCGTCAGCAGAGCCTCGCCCTGCGCCTCGTGGCCGGTGAGTTCGGCGACCGACCGCAAGTTGGCATACAACTCATCGAAGGTTGCCGGGTTCGGGACCACGTGCACCGTGAGCCCTACGTTCTCGAGATCCGCGAGCTGCTCGGGCGGCGTCAACGGCGACGCCAGCACCACGTCCGGCGCCGCCGATACGATCAACTCCATGTTGAGGGCCATGAAGCCGCCGCCCACGTCCGGCACGTTCAGGGCTTCGGCCGGGTGATCCGAGAACGAGTCTCGCCCGACCAGCTGCGATCCGGCGCCAAGGGCGAAAAGGATTTCCGTGTTGGACGGCGCCAGCGAGACGATTCGCGAGGCAGGATGATCCGCGGGCGTTTCGCGGCCGAGGCCGTCAGGTTGGCTCATCGGCGTTGCGACGCTCGGCGCGGGCGCCGCCGGCGAGCCGCATGCGCTCAGCGCCAGGACGGCGATCAGGCAGGCGAAGGCAGACTTCATAGCCATAATGTCCTTTCAGGCGGCCGGGCTCTGGAGAAATGAAATCCCCAGCCGTTGGCTGGGGAGGTTGCAGAGGCTTTTCGCCGAAGCGGGTCGTCCTCCACCTCCTGGCCGCGGGAGCGTGGTGAACCGGCCAAGGCGGGCGACCTGACTCGCTTAGTTGGATGGTTCTCAACCAGCCAACCAAACTCACAGTTGCGGGACAGCGCCGGAGTTGCACCGGCTTCGCCGCTTGTGGCCGTATTCAATTGTCAAGGCATTGTATGACGGGCAGCTCGAATCGTCAAGTCAGGCGCCGGTGGCAGTGATCACGACGCGCGGAGTCACACTCCGCGCCACAAGGGCGGACAGAATGCACGCCGACAAGATCAGCGAACCGTTGCCCGCGGTGCCCAGCAGGCCCAGCCCCACAAATGGCAAGGCATAGGCCAGCGCCACCCCGATCCACTCCAGAGCGCTTCGCGTACCCAGAGCCAGTTCAATGAACGGCACCAGCAGGAGCAGGTAGTCGTAGTTCTGCAGGTACGGGCTCACGAGCATGATGATGAGGATGCACACCGCAGCCAGGCCGCCTGGTGTCGAAGCCACCTGGCGCCATCGCAGGACCAACCACGCGCAGCAGAGACCGGCAATGACAGCCGCGATCCCGACTGCCTCCTGCAGGCCGCCGCCCGCAAGTCGGACGAGCGCCGTGGAAAGGCTGACGCACTGTGTGCACTGAGATACGCCACCGAGACTGCCGAAGGCGGTCAATGAGCGAACGTAGTTCACGGGCCAGTTTGGTGATGCAAGGAAACCGAGGCCGAACAGGATCACGCCCGCAGAAAGCGTGGCCAGCAGGGCGTCCCGTCCAACGCGATCCCTGCGTTGCGCCAGTTTGATGAACGCGAGCACCACCACCGGGCCTCCCAGATGCGGCTTAAACGTCAGGAGCGCTGCGGCGCAGGCGACAAGCAGCGCGTTCTCCCGCCGCAAGGCATGGATCATCAATGCCGCGCCCAGCAGCACGGGAAAGCCGTATTGTCCCACGAACAGGCTTCCGAGCACCGGCAGCCACAGGAGTCCCGCCGCCAGCAGCACTGCCCGCTTCGCGGCGGGCAGCGCCTCAGTGAGCAGCCACATGGAAAGGAAGAAGAGCAGCAGGTTGAGGCCGAACCACGCCCGCGCTGCCAGATCGATCGACAGCCGCGCCAGCCACAGTGTGCTCAGGGCATACCACGGCGGATAGGGGAACGGCAGCACGAACACCTGGCCGGTGGGAACACCGGCCAGCTCTGCGAGCATGCCCACCTGGCCGGCGTGATCGTAGAGCGAGATGCCGCGCAGCAATCCAAGGTCCGCATGGTAGATGACCTGGAAATCCAGATACGGGCGGACCGGCAGCAAGGCCGCGGCCGCCAGGACGACTATCAGGGCCAGCGCCACAAGTGCGAGCTTCATGCCGACTCGCTGCGCCGCTTGAGGGCGCCGATCAGACCGCGAAAGACGAGCTGATGCAGGGGTCCAAGGGCGAACCAGTACAGGAAGCCCGCCAGGCCGCGCGGCGCGAAGAAGGCCGTCTGCGTCAGCGATGCGTTCCCGGCAGTCTGCGCCTCCACCCGCCATTCCAGCCAGCCCTCGCCGGGCGCGCGCAGCGTGGAGTGCAGCCGCAGCAGACGCCCTGGCTCCAGGACCTCCACCCGGTAGTAGTCCACGAAGTCCCCGACCGCGGAAACCGTATTCGTGCTTTCCTTCGCGCCTCTTTGCGTTCCTTGTGGCGAGATCAGTCTATCCAGGAAACCACGCAGGCGCCAGAGCCAATCGGCATATGGCCAACGGTGGCGACCGCCCATGCGGATCAATTGCTCGAACACGGCCAATGCCGGCGCATCGACGGCGCGTCGCCGGTAGTCCACAATGAAGCCCTCGTGCCTGATGTTGGCGGCGTCCCGGTCCAAGCCCTCCCAGACGCGCTCGAGCCGCGACGGCGCCAGTTCGTTGAGCGCCGCGCCGATCGCCTCTTCATAGCGGATGAGTTTGATGTCCGGAAACATGCGGAGCGCCGAGTTGTCCATGACGCTCGAATCGGACTGCAGGCCGTCGACCAAGGCGGTGGCGATCGGGTACGGCACGGGCGTCAGCCGGTCGATAATCATAGCCATCCACCAGATCGGAATGCCGGGCAGGGTGAACAGGCGGCGCCGCAGCCCTCTGCGGCGTGCGTAGCGCAGCATCGCCTCGCCGTACGGCATCTGCTCCGGTCCACCCATCTCGTAGACGGCGCCGCGCGCTTCAGCTCTTTCCAGGCCCGCCATCAGATAGTCGATCACGTTTTCGGAGGCGATGGGCTGAGCTTTGTTGCGCAGCCATCTTGGTCCGGGCAGGATCGGAAAGCACTCCGTCAGGAAGCGGATCATCTCGAACGAGATGCTGCCTGCGCCCGCGATCACCCCGGCGCGGAACTCCGTCACCGGCACGCGGCCCTGACGCAGAATCTCGCCCGTTTCGATGCGCGAGCGCATGTGGAGTGCGAGCTGCGGATCCCCGGGGTTTGCCAGCCCGCCGAGGTAGATGATGTGGTGCATGCCGGCTGCCTCGGCTGCGCCCGCGAACCGCCGCGCGCTCTCGCGTTCGATCTCCGTATAGCCGCGGCCGCTTCTCATGCTGTGGATCAGATAGTAGGCGGTGTGCACGCCTGCCATGGCTGCGGACAGGCTGTCCATGTCGGTCGTGCTGCCGCGTCTCGCATCCACCTGCGTGCGCCAGAGGCGCCCTGCCAGCCGCTCCGGCTTGCGCGCCATCACCCGCACGCGATAGCTGCCCGCCAGCAGGCGCGGGATGAGCCGGCTGGCAATGAATCCGTTTGCACCGGTTACCAGCACGAGTCCGTCGACCACGATGTTCGGCAATTGCCTGTGCTACGCTGCGATGGAAGTCTGGATGCCTGATGCTTGGCTCTGGAAGAGTGCGCGCCTCAGGGCCTCACCAGCAAATTGGCGCGGGCCGCGATCCGCCGGATAAGCCCGTCGAACAGAAAGGCGTGAAAGGGCCACATGGCATACCAGTATATGAAGCCGAACAGACCGCGCGGCGCGTAGTACGCGGTCTGGATCAGCAGCGTCTCCCCGTGTGGCAGGGGGGTGGACTCGAATTGCAGCCACGCCTTGCCCGGGATCCTCATCTCGGCCCGCAGGCGCATCAGGCGGTCCTTTTCAACCGCCTCCACCCGCCAGAAATCCAGAGATTCACCCGAGCGTACGTCATCCGGATGCCGCCGGCCGCGACGGATACCCACGCCGCCAATCGCCTTGTCCATCCAGCCGCGGATCGCCCAGGCCCAGTCCATGAAAAGCCAGCCGCGCGCCCCACCCACGCCGGCGTAGGCCCTGAAGATCGCCGCGGCCGGCACGTCCAGCACGAGCGAGCGGCGTTCGATCATCATGCCCTCTTCCACGGCGAACTTGTACGGCTGCGCCTCTCCGGCGGAATTGACCAGCGCATCGGACCACGAGGTCTCGACCACATCGCTCAGCACCCTTCCCAGCGCCTCGCGCACCGCCTGCTTGAAATCCAGCGGCCTGATGTGCGGGAAGAGCCTGCGAGCCTCATCGTCGTGGACGACCAGGTTCGCCCGCAGTCCCTCGATCAAAGGCAGCACTGTGCGCCAGTGAATGGGCGTGACCATGTGCACCCAGTAGGCCGAGAGCCGCGGCAGATGGAACGGCGTGCGGATCAGGCTGCGCTTCAAGCCGCGCTCTGCGGCATACCCAAGCAGCATGTCCGCGTAGGTCAGGCGCGTCGGGCCGCCGATCTCGATCGTTTTGCCGGCGCTCTCCGGCGACTTCAGGGCCGCCACCAGGTAGTCGAGCACGTCGCGCACTGCCACAGGCTGCGCCATCGAGAAGAACCAGGCCGGGCAGACCAGTACCGGTTCGCGCTCGCTCAGGTAGCGGATCATCTCGAACAGGACGCTGCCGGCGCCGATGATCATGCCGGCGCGGAACTCGGTCACCGGTATGGGGCTTTGACGCAGGATGGTTCCGGTCTCATGCCGGGAGCGCAGATAGGGCGAAAGGCGCGCCGCCGGATCCACCAGTTCTCCCAGGTAGATCACGCGACGTGCGCCCTGCTGGTCGGCGGCGGCAATGAAGTTGCGTGCCATTTGCAGGTCGTGTTCAGCGTTCGGCTTTCCGCCCCGCATCCCGTGGATCAGGTAGTACGCAGCATGGACGTCCTTGAAGGCCGTCTCCAGCGACGCCGGCTCCATGGCGTTGCCTTCGACGATCTCCACTCTGCTGTGCCACGTTCGTCCATGCAAGCGCGCGGCCTCGCGGACCAGGCAGCGCACGCGGCAGCCTGCATCGAGCAGCCTGGGCACCAATCGCCCACCGACATAACCTGTCGCGCCGGTGACCAGTATCAGTTCATTTCCCGACATGCTTGGCATTATAACGTTTGCCCCTCCGGGCTCGCGGCGAGCCCTGCTGCGCGGTGCCTGCATGCTTTCAATGTACAATCCTTGCATGACCCTGCCGCTGCTGCGGGTTTCAGTGGCTTTCCTGGGGGGCATTGTTCTGGCCAGCCTGCTGCACTTCCATTTCCTCATCTGGCTCGGTCTGGCTTTCCTTGGTCTCGTCGGTACCTTCATGGCCTACCGATTTCTGCCGGCGCGCTACAGGATTTGCCCGCGCACCGTCAGGCTCAACATCCCGCCTCGGGTGTTTCTACTGGCGCTGGCATCGCTCGTGAGCGCGTTCCTCGGTGCCGCGCGCTACCAGCTGAGCGTGCCCCCGCAGTCGCCCTCCCACATCGCCTGGTATAACGATGCGGGCTACGAGGTGTTGGTGACCGGTACGCTGATCCAGCCGCCGGATGTGCGCGATACGTACATCAACCTTCGCATGCAAGCGAGGGCGCTGGACGCCGGCCGCGGTCAGTTCGCGGTGCGCGGCCTCGTCCTGGCGCGCGTCGCCCCCAATCAGAACTTTCACTACGGAGAAATCCTGCGCCTGCGCGGCAGGCTGGCAACTCCGCCTTCGAACGAGGATTTCAGCTATCGCGAGTACCTCGCCCGGCAGGGTATCCGCAGCTATATGCCCGGTGCCGAGGCAACCATCTTGCCGGGCCGAGGCGGGAATCCGGTGCTTCGGGCCGTCTACGCGTTGAAAGAGGTGTCTCTGGGCAACGTGTACCGCCTGTTCCTGGATCCGGAGGCATCGCTCCTCGCAGGCATCCTGCTGGGCGTGGACACCGGCATGCCAGCCCGGCTTGAGCAGGCCTTCAATGACACGGGCACCGCGCATATCATTGCCATCTCCGGATTCAACATCGCGGTAGTCGCGGGTGTCTTCGCCTTCGTCTTCAATCGGCTGCTCGGCCCGCGCCGCGGCGCCTTGGCGGCGTTTGCGGGCATCACCTTCTACACCGTCTTCGTGGGTTCAGACCCGGCTGTTGTGCGTGCGGCCATCATGGGCGTAGTCGCGCTGCTCGCCGTGCAGGTGGGACGGCGGCAGACCGGCGTCAACACGCTGGCATTCGTCGCCGCCCTCATGGCGCTCTGGAACCCGTTCGTCCTGTGGGACATCGGCTTTCAGTTGTCGCTGCTCGCCACCCTCGGATTGATCCTCTACGGCGGGCGTTTCATGGACGCCGCGCGGACCTTCATTGAGCGCCATCTGCCCGCCTCCGATGCCCGCAAGCTCGCCTCGCCCCTGGGTCAGTTTGTGCTGCTGACCTTCGCCGCGCAATTGACCACGCTTCCGATCATCGCCTATCACTTCAAGCAGATCAGCCTGGTTTCGCCGCTCGCCAACGCCCTCATCCTTCCGGCGCAGCCCGCGGTGATGGTGTTGGGCGGCCTCGCCCTGGTGTTCAGTGTGTTGATCTATCCTCTCGGCCAGTTGATTGCCTGGGCTGCGTGGCCGCTCACCGCCTATACGATTCGCGTGGTCGAGTTCTTCGCCGACCTGCCGCAGGCGGTGATCTACCTGGGCAGCTTCTCGCTGGGAGTCGTCGCCCTCTTCTACATCGTGCTGCTGGCAGTCACGTTCGCGGGCGCCAACCTTAAGGATCTGTACGGATGGTTGAAGGCTAGGTTCCAGCATCTCCCGCTGGCGCTGATCATCGTGGTGCTGTTCATCTGCACATTGTTCGCCTTGCGTTTGGCCTCGGCCGCGGCGGATGGCCGGCTGCACGTCACGTTCCTGGATGTGGGTTCGGCGGACGCGGTGCTCATCGAATCGGCTTCCGGCGGTCATGTGCTGATCAACGGGGGGCCATCCGCCGCATCGAGTTCGGATGCCCTGGGCCGCAGGTTGTCGCCGATCGATCACCGGCTCGATTGGCTGGTCGTCGCCTCCACCGACGAGCACCAGGTTGCGTCGCTGCCGCGGCTGCTGCCGCGCTTTCCGCCTCAGGCGGTCCTGCTGGGCGCGCCGGAGCAGGCATCCTTCTCGTCCGCCGCGCTGATGGAGTATGTGAAAGCGAAGGAGATCCTGTTGACCCGCGCGGAGCAGGGGCAGGCGCTGAACCTGGGCGACGGCGCCATGCTCAAGGTCATGAACATTTCCTCGCGCGGCGCGACCCTGCTTCTGGAGTGGAACTCATTCCGCCTGCTGCTGCCCATCGGCGCGAACCTGGATACACTCGCGGCGCTGGAAAACGGGGGCGCAGTCGGCCCCATGAACGTGCTGCTTCTCGCCCAGAGCGGCATTGCTCCCCTTGCCCCGCCGGAGTGGCTGCAGAACTTGAATCCCCAGTTGGTTGTCATCAGTGTGGCTACTGCCGATCGAGACGGTCTGCCGGACCCCAAAACGCTCGAAGCCCTGGAGGGTTACTCCGTGCTGCGCACGGACCAGAATGGTTGGATCGAGATCGTGACCGACGGCGCGCAGATGTGGGTCTCGTCCGAGCGGCCGTTGAAGCAGAGTGCGCCATGACGGCGGAGGTCGCGCTGCGAGCTGTGACCGAGTCCGACCTGCCGATCTTCTTCGAGCACCAGCGCGATCCGCATGCGGTGGCCATGGCTGCCTTCCCCTCGCGTGAACCCGAGGCCCATATGGCGCACTGGGCGAAGATCATGGCCGACCCATCCACTACCCTGCGCACGATCCTCTCCGATGGACAGGTGGCCGGGAACATCGTGAGCTGGAACGGATCGGATGGCCGGGAGGTGGGCTACTGGGTGGGCAGGGAATTCTGGGGGCAGGGCATTGCCACGCGTGCCCTGGCGTTGTTCCTCGATGAAGTGCAGGTGCGCCCACTGTACGCGGCCGTGGCCCGGCACAACGCCGCCTCGCGCCGTGTGCTGGAGAAGTGCGGTTTCGTCGTGACCAGCGCCGCCGGCGTGCTGCCCGAGCTCTCAGCCGAGCCGATCGCCGAATTCATCTTCCGTCTCGACTGATGCCCGAACTCCCCGAGCTCGAAGTCGTCCGTGATGTGCTTCAGCGCCGTGTCGTGGGCCGCACGATCAATGACGTGCAGCTGATCCCGCCGGGAGGGCCGATCGTGGCGCGCGACCTGGCCAACATCGGCTTCGAGGGTGGCCTCTTGGGCGCGTCCATCGCGTCTGTCAGCCGCAGGGGCAAGTTCCTGGTCTTCGCGTTCCAGCCTGGATCTCAACCCTTGTTGCTGGCGATCAACCCGAAACTGACAGGCCGCCTGCAGCTGGCAGGTTCATCTGAGAAGCGCCTCGCCAAAACGCATCTGGTGCTGAGCCTGGACGACGACCAGCAGCTTCGCTATGTGGATCATAAGCAGATGGGACAGCTGTATCTGACGCGGGATCTGGCCTCGGTGCCTGAATACGCCGGCATGGGACCTGAGCCTTTCGAGATCTCGTTGGAGGATTTTCGCGCCCGCCTGCGGCCCCTCCGCGGCGAGATCAAAGGCATCCTGACGCGCGGCGAGTTCGTTGCCGGCATCGGAAACGCCTATGCGGATGAGATCCTGTGGGCGGCGCGGCTGCATCCCTATCGCAAGCGTACGCAGCTCGCCCCCGCCGACGTGGACCGCCTGTATGAGGCCATGCGTCTCACGCTGGCCGAAGCCGTGGTGCAGGTGCGGAACGAGATGCAGGAGCAGATCCACCTCAAGCCGCGTGATTTCCTTGCCGTGCACATGAGGACCGGCCAACCCTGCCCGCGTTGCGGTGCGCCGATCTCGCTGGTCGGCGCCAATCAGTGCATCACCAACTTCTGCCGGTCGTGCCAGCCCGGTGGGCTGATCAAGGGCATGTGAGGCCGGCCCGGTGGGGCGGGTGATAGAATCTGGACAGGCTATGTCCCATTCGCCTTCACCGGTCGAGCGCGGCTACATGCTGTTGGCCGATATTTCGGGCTACACGGCCTTCCTGACACAGACCGAACTCGAGCATGCTCACGAGATCTTGACGGACCTGCTCGAGACGATCGTCCAGCGCGTCAAGAGCCTGTTGACGGTTCACAAGATCGAGGGCGATTGCATCTTCGCCCACAGCCGCGAGGCAGCCATCATTCGCGGCGAGACGCTGCTTGAACTGATCGAGGCGACTTACACCGACTTCCGCGAGCGCATGAAGAATGTGCGCCGCCACTCCACCTGCACCTGCCGAGCCTGCCAGTCCATCCCCATGCTCGATCTGAAGTTCATGGCGCATCATGGCGAATATGTCGTGCAGCACATCAGCGGCAGGCGCGAATTGGCCGGCTCAGACGTCAACCTGGCCCACCGCCTGCTCAAGAACCACATTACCGAAAGAACAGGGTGGCGCGCCTATGCGTTGTTCTCCCAGGCCGCGCTGGAGCGTACGGGCCTGCAACTGGAGGGCTTGATGGCATCGACGGAGTCCTACGAGTATCTGGGCGAGACGCGCGTCTTCGCCATGGACCTGCACGCGCGCTACGAGGCGCTGCTGCAGGCGCGCCGGGTGGTCGTCGAGCCGCATGAGGCCATCTACACCTTCAGCCAGGTCTTCAACACCCCGCCGCCTGTGGTGTGGAGCTGGCTGAATGAGCCGGAGAAGCGCCGACTCGTCGCTGCCGCGCACGGCCCGCTGGAGTTCAGGCCGATCCTGCGTCCCGGCGGCCGCACGGCCATAGGGGCAATCACCCATTGCGTCCATGGTGCAAAGGTCGAAATGCGCGAGAAGGTCCTGGACTGGAAGCCCTTCGACTACTTCACCGTCGAGCAGGACAACGGCCCGATGGGAATCGTGAGGCTGACCTTCCGCCTCGAGCCGATCGATGGCAGCCGGACGCGGCTGGGCATTCTCATGACCGGCCGCGTGCCCGGATGGCCGGATTTCATCGGCCGCCAGGCGATCAGATTCGTCTTCACTAGGCTGTTCAACTACGGGACGGAGGCGTTGAGGGCCAGAGATCTGATCGAGCAGGACGCCGCGGTAGCCCCTTCGGGCCCACTCGGTCCGTAAGGGCGGTTATGCAAACCACCGCGCGCCCGGAGATTGCTGCGTAGGACAAGAAGGTTCTGTCACAAGACAGATGCTCCTCACCGAGGCTGCAGCCTATCCCTCCGGCAGGCTGTTGCCGATGGAGCTAAACGTATTGCCAAGTGCCGGTCCAAGCAGCATCAGGACTGCGAAAACGACAATGGCGATCAATGCAAAAAGCAACGCGTACTCGACCAAGCCCTGACCGCGTAGCCGCCGCTTTGTTCCGCGGCCTTCGACGGCAAATAACATCCCAGCTTCTCCTCTCTCTAAGATTTCTCCGCTCGATTTCCCAAGCGGAGACGAGTGTATCATACGTATTGCCGGAGGCCAGTGCCCTACCAGATGTATCAGCCGGTTCGCGCGGTAGTGGAGGGTGATCCCTGGCTGCCGGATGCTGCCATGGACTTCGGGCGTCTCGAGACCCCGACCGCCCGGCGCCTGCTGATGTTGCGGGGATACCTCCGGCCGAGTGACCACATGTCCTGCGGATGGCCCCTCACGGGAATGGTCACTGGTTAAACTAAAGGTTCTGCCTCTCGACAGAACCTTTCGGTATTCCTTGTGTCAACCCCCGCCTGCGTCCACCAGGCTCTGGTTGATGGTGCTGAATGCATTACCAATGACCGGACCGAGGATCATCAGGGCCGCGATAACGACAATGGCAACCAGAACAAGAATCAACGCGTACTCGACCAGGCCCTGACCGCGGGGCAGGCTCTTTACAGCTCGGCCTGCGACGGCAATTAACATGACAGCTTCTCCTTTCTGTGGGAATTCTCCTTCTGAGAAAACGGACCAAACTGCAGTCAGTACATTATACGTCCTGGCGCCGTCGAGGAAACTGCCAGAAGTGTAAGGCGCGCCGGGCTGCAAGGGCAACGCCAGGATCGTAGTCAAGCTTCGAGACGGACTGCGGTCCTCCCGGTATCCCGGCCGTGCCTACACCGGTTGGCAAGCGCTTTGGCCCTGGGGCGCCCGTGGCCGTTGAGCCGCCGGGGCGGTCCGCAACCTCCGCCGCGACCGCCGCCCCTCGGACACCGCGGCGCAGGCGGAAGTGCTGGCAGCTCCCCGACCGGACCTCGCACAAGACACCCTCCGCTGTGTGCCTGGAGCCATCTGAGAGGACTCTCAGGCTTCTGTTACTGCCCTGTAAGGAAGCTTTTCCGGAATTGACGCATCTGTCAGTCGTACAGTGACACGAATATGGCTGGCGCTTCTGCTCGGATTGACCGCCTGTTCGACGGGCGGCCCTGGTGCGGGCATGACACCACAGACGTCGGCGGGCTCTGCCCCGCTGCGGCTCGGAGACCTGCGCGGCAAGGTTATCGGTCTCGAGATGTGGACCTTTGGCTGCATCAATTGCCAGCACGTCGTCCCCTCACTTGAGCAGTGGCATGCAGCCTGCAAGGATCAGGGCCTCGTGCTCATCGGTAACCATTACCCCGAGTTCGGCTACGAACGCGATCTGGACAATTTGGAACAGGCGGTGGCGCATGGCGGGATTGAATATGCTGTGGCCCAGGACGACGACGGCTCCACATGGCGTGCCAATCGCAACCACTACTGACCCACGCTGTATCTAATTGACAAGCGCGGCCGCATCCGTTATGTTCACATCGGCGAGGGCGCCTGTGACGAAACCGAGGGGAACATACAGGCCCTGCTTGCCGAGACATACCCTTAAATAGAGGTAGAAATGGACAACATGCACCGTTCCGTACCGGTTCTTCCCTCCGAGATCACGCCGCAGTCGTTGTATCGCAACAGGCGCGACTTCCTCAAAGCCACGGGAATCCTTGGCGGCAGCGCGCTGCTGGCTGCCTGCGCGCCTGCGGCCGCCGGCGCACCCGGGCCGGCGCCGACCAGCGCGGCGGCCTTCGGGGGCCAGACC
>JAZDHO010000008.1:0-10977 GCA_043805815.1 Chloroflexota bacterium | reverse complement strand
CGTTCGAGAATCTTCGCCCGCTCGTGCGAGAGGAAGTGCTTCTCGGGTTGAAAGGCCGAGTAGATTCGCCCCCGAATGTCGGGCTTGGCGTTCCAGTTGCCGTGCAAGAGACGGGCTCGCTCCGTCGATTCGAGCGCCTGGAGTCGTGACAGGTAGCCAGGATCGATAGAGAGAAGCGCAGGATTGTCCCGCACATGCGCCGGAACAAATGTGAGAGACAGAGCCTCGGGTATCCAGCCGTCAACCCACTGCACCTCTACTCCGACGCGCAGGAACCACCGTAGGATACCCGAGCGTTCGGGAACGGGGAAACCATCGGGTCCTATCCACCAGTCGAGCAGTGACCGCAACCAGGAGTCCGCATCGGGGTTGCACGCGGCACGTGTGTACGGTCGGACCCCACACGTCGACCGGTTCCGCGATTGAAGGTACCAGAATTGCGACTCGGAAAAATGCTGAAGCTCGTCGAAGCAGATGAGCGCGATTTGCGCACCGTCCCAAGATGTCTTGTCATCCTCGAGCTGTAGGTGCGCCATCTTGACAATCGACCCGGCAGGAAATCGCCAACTCGCTCCCTGTGCATTGGGTCGGCCGCCGAGCTGGCGATAGATGGGTCCGGCGGTATCCCACAAACCGCCTGGGTTGCGGATCTGCGGCATTTCGCGCCGAAAAATGACGGCCGAGAAATCAGGAACCTCGAGATGTCGAATCGTCTCGAGGATAAGTCCGAATGTTTTCCCCGCACCACCAGCCCCGCCGTATATGGCGATGTCCGCGGACGAGGACAGGAATGCGGTCTGAGGGCCGGCTTGAGGCCCGAGCTTCATTCGCCGCTCTCGGGGGCGCGTTGGAGCCAGGCCCGAAGCGCCTGGCGCACGACCTCGCTCAGAGAAAGGTCCTGGTCGGCGGCTTCGGCTCGAAGCCAGTCGAAGAGGTCGGGGTCGAGATGTACGAGCAGGGGTTTTTTTGCCATACGGGAAGACTAACTGATATTGGTATCGCGGTCAACTGATGAGTGCGGCGCTGGGAGTTTGTCAGCCTGGTCAATTCTCTCACTCAGCTTGCGGATGGTTGACTCTTTCTGTGGACCTCGCAGATACCGCGTTGGGAGCGTCTCCCAGGTGAATCGCCCAAATAGCCTGTCCAGATCGAATGCCTTGCTCAGCGTCGCCAGTTTGACGGAACCGGACGATGACCAGAACTTCTTCGTCCTCGCGATTCCCGCAACATTCTCTGCGTCTCCCTCATCCCCGCGTAGCAGCACAACATCTAACGCGACAGTCGGCAGCGATTCTATGTTTTCTTCATAGCACCGGATTCTATCGCTCGAGCTGCCGGCCCCGAAGAAACAATGATCAGCTCCCCGGTAGCGTGACAATGTGCTTCTATGGTCCGCCATGTCCATCGGCCACACTGCCCCTGGCGTTGCCGGCATCGCACGGAATGGCGTCACATGCACACTCAACCACCCGCCATAGCGGGGAGTGATAGACTGCAAGTCCTCGAAGAATTCCGCGTAGTCGTCCGTCGTCTCCGTGGGGAATCCTAGAATCATGTACATTCGCAGGAAGTGCCAATCGGCCGACGTCAATCTGGCCAAAAACTCGCGCAACTCATCACGTCCGATGGGGCGATTAACCATCCGTCGTATACGTTCACTCATTCCATCCAGGGCCACCGTGCGAAGCCTGGGTGGCCACTCGGAACGCTCCATCTTAATCAAATCCAGCAGCGCACTCTCGACGGATGTCCACCCCAAACCGTCGGACATAGCATAATTCGGTGCGCGCCCCGACATCCTCCTCTGCCATGTGTACCCGCAGTAGGAGCACCTGTAAGGGCAGCCGGTCGCTTGTTCGCGGAATTCATGCCCATTGCTCAATTGAATCGCGTGAGGATAGAGCGGAGTCTGTGCTATCGCATATTGCCGTTCCGCAGAGAAAGAATCCGACCATATCACCGATTCGTGCTCCAATCGATCACCATGCTCCCACGCCGCTATCATCGGCGGACAGATCTCCTCTCCACGGCCCAAGACAAATGCATCTGCGAACGGGAGAACCGGCCGAACATTCAGTACACCCGCCCCGCCGACCACAACCAGTGGCTTCCCCGACCACGTCAATCGCTCAGCGATCCACGACCACCAATCGCACTGGGCCGTAATTGACACAAGCACGACATCGAATCTTCCGACTGTGGCGGCGGAGCAGTATTGCACCTCGTGCCCCGCTCTACGCGCCGCATCCAGCACGATTTCAAACCCCGGCCACAAACGAGCGTCGTATCCTTCGACAGCGTAAGTGTGCTTCGCGTACCGTGTTTGAATGTATGCCCCAATTCGCATCAGAATTCGAACCCACATTTGGGACAAACGCACACTCCGTTAGCCGTTTTGTGCGAATCGCCGCTCTCCAGTTCAAGCGGTTCACTTGCAGAAAACCCCGTAATCTGCAACACCTCGTCAAGCGAGAACCCCAGGTCAAACTCCGAGAGGTCCGTCAATTCGAGCTTCAACAACTCGAAGTCCCAACCGGCGTTCAAGGCGAGTTTGTTGTCGGCGATGACGTAGGCACGTCGCTGTTTCGCGGTCAGGTAACCTAGCCGGATACACGGAACCTCGAGCATACCGAGCTTCTGTGCAGCCAATACACGGCCATGCCCTGCGATGATGGTCCCTTGCTCGTCGATGAGAACCGGGTTCGTGAACCCGAACTCGCGAATGGACCCGGCGAGCTGGTCCACCTGGAATTGCGAATGAGTTCGAGGGTTGTTTGCATAGGGGACGAGAGCCGAGACGGGCAAAACCTCGATTTTCTCTGCGCGCCGAGCCTGTGACTCAGGTATCTTTTTCCGGGGCATCCTTCTTCACCGGGTTTCTGCCGTTGTCGGGCAAGTAGATGTGGATCGCTGACTTCTCCCCGCCTTGCACCTGCACGGCCATCTGCGCCGCCTTCGACCATCGTTCGGGGTATCGGCAACATAGAAAGTCTCGGCAAGCTCGCCAATCGTCGGGAAGGCACCTCTGCCAGATTGCGACGGCTCGGACTTCGGCCTCGGCCTCGGCCTTGCGAAGTTTTTTGACGAACTCGTAGTATTTGCCCGACTGTTCAAGCTCACCGCGCTTGACCCAACCCTGGAAGGTCGCGGGGGCAATTCCGACCGCACGACAAGCGGGCGCGAAGAACGAACCAGCTCGAACCATGCCGAGCAGGGTCTTGGTCCGTTCAGGGGTGAGTTTGCACTTATCACCCGCCATTCGCGTTGCTCTGCTGAATTGTGCGAGCGGCCTCGACCAGGGCGCGGATGAGACCCGAGATGGCCACACCTCGCCGGGCTGCTTCGATCTCGAGCCACTCGACTTGAACGCGGTCGAGCTGAGCCCGGATGGCGTATCGGTGGGTGTATGTACGGCCGTTCCTGCCCACTCTGGGCTCGATGTACTTCCGGGGGGCAACTTGACGTGGATGGTTCATACCCCCATTATGGCCCCACCAACGACTGAAGTCAACAAGATCGTGATCCTCAACCATTCAGGCCATTTATCTACTGCGAGAAAAAAAACGCCAATGTCGTTTTTTTCTTCAATGGGCCTATTGCTATTTTCTTCGATGGGTCTATAATAAAAGCATGAAGACGAACAGGTCCTCGGCGAATGGAAATGGGGGTAGCAAGTGGATCCGAAAGGATCGGCGTCTTGCGATCTACCTCCGGGACCGGTTCACGTGCCAGTACTGTGGCAGGGATCTTCACGGGGCCGCCCCCGCGGACCTGACCCTGGACCACTTGGTCCCGGGCCACGTCGCGGGGAATCACCACGAGAGCAATCTCGTGGTCGCCTGCCGCCGGTGCAACAGCCAGCGTCAGGATCGGCCCTGGACCGATTACGCGACCGCAGGAGCGCGTGACCGAATCGTCGAGCAAACCGCGCTCGACCTGGCGCCTTACCGGCGCCTGGCGAAGAGCATCTTGGAGGGATGACGATGGAAGAACTCGAACAAGAGGGGTTTCTGACCGAGCTTGACCCGGAGACACAGGTCGCTTTCGGGTATTGCTACGACGCGAGCTACCCAGACGGGGCGGAGCTCGGTTACATCGATCTTGAGGAACTTCGCGCCGTCCGAGGCCCATACGGCCTCGGCGTCGAACGGGATATCTGGTGGCGCCCCAAACCCCTTTCGGAGAGCAAGCCATGAAGCGAATCAAACAAGCACGGTACGAGGAAGCAACCGAAGGCTATGAGGGCTGGTGCACCGCCTGTAAGAAGTTCACGCGGGATTGCACCGAGCCCGACGCCGAGGGCTACGACTGCCCCCGGTGTGAGCAAAAAACCGTCATGGGCGCCGAACAGGCACTTATCTGTGGCGAAATCGAGTTTTGAAAAAGGAGAAACATGAGCAGAGAAATGCCGGCGTCAAGCCGGTGGTGCAAGACAGAACTGGTCGGGTGGTTGCAAGAGCACCACCCGGAGACTTTCGCAGTGCGGGCTCCGCCGAGCTGGCGGAAGTTCGAGCTGATCGAACAGGTCAACCGTGAGTCCGAGGCCCCGGATGCTCCTACCTTCTGCGAGGTGCCGAACGCCCGGATGATGATCCCGAGCAAGCCCGTCGAGACCCCGGTCGTCTCGGCCCCTTTGAGCCAGCCAGTCGAGGAGACCATCGAGGTCACGGCCGAGGTCCCGGTCGATGAGGCCGTCGAGAACCACGAGGACCAAGGTGGCTATCACCTCTACATCGACTGCGTCCCCAATGCGCCCTATACCACGGTCTCTAACCTGTTGCGCCATGAAATCGCGGAATGGCTGTTGAGGCGTCGCGGCGAGCTCACCGGCGCGATTATCGTCGAGACGAAAGACGGCATCGGACACGTCGCCCTCCAAGCCCTCAGCGACCACGCGCTCTCGGTCACGCGGGCGATCCGATAGCATCCCCACCACCTTCACGAGTTGACAACACGCAGCATCCTGTAGTAGGTTGTGGCCATGACAAACACGCTCACCCCGAAGGAAGTGTCCAAAATCCTACAAGTCACGGACCACACTCTGCGCCGCTGGCGTATGCGCGGCAAGGGTCCGCCCTGGCGCCATGTCGAGGGCTCAATCCGCTACATCTCAGAAGAGGTGCAGCGCTGGCTTGATGCGCGGCCAGGCCGCACGACATGAAGCCTGATAAAGCGGCGATCCGCCGTACCGTCGAACTCTTGGCGGAACCGGGCCAGCTCGTCGAGCTACGTGCTCCGGGTTCTCGTGGCCGATTCACGGACTTTGGCGCGCTGGCCGAAAAAGCCATAAACATCAAGGCGTCGGCTGTCTACGTGACGCTCAACCCAGCTCTGGACGGAGAGAGCAAAGGGATCCAAGACTGCGACATCATCAGGCGCCGGTGGCTCCCTATCGACGTTGACCCAGTACGCCCGACGGGGGTGAGTTCAACGGACCCAGAGCATGATGACGCTCTGACATTGGCCCGACAGATCCGAAACAACTTGGTCGGCTCGGGTTGGCCTGCGCCAATCATGGCCGACTCTGGCAACGGCGGACACCTACTTTGGCGGATTGACCTGGCATCGGATGATGGCGGTCTGGTGCATTGCTGCCTAGCTGCGCTGGCCAGACAATACGACACCGCTGGGCAGAAGATTGACGTGGTCGTCTCCAACCCTGCCCGCATCTGGAAGCTCTACGGCACGGTCGCACGCAAGGGCACGGACACGCCTGAGCGCCCGCACCGTCTGGCTCGGCTCCTCGATGTACCGGACGAGCTCGAGGTCGTGTCGCTGGAACTGCTCCAACAGCTCGGGGGCACGACGCCGAAGGCCAAGACGACAAAGACTAAAGACAGCTTCGATGCAATCGCCGCGCAGCTCGCACTCGATGGTCGGGCATGGCTCGACCGTTGGATCGCAGACAACCTACCCTCGGG
The DNA here is from genome assembly GCA_043805815.1 of Chloroflexota bacterium. Classification (GTDB taxonomy): domain Bacteria; phylum Chloroflexota; class Anaerolineae; order Anaerolineales; family Villigracilaceae; genus Fen-1038. The sequence continues at coordinate 5,056 of JAZDHO010000008.1, read as the reverse complement.
TATGGTACACGGCCCCGAGCCCTATCAGGGTGGTGGCCGGGTATGGGAGTTGATCCCCTGCCCGATGAACGCTGCTCATGCCCTCGGCGAGGCGTTCATCATTGAACGAGCGGATGGCACGAAGCAGGCCGGATGCCACCACGCCTCGTGTCAGACCTGGGGCTGGCCAGAGCTGAGACAGAGGTTCGAGGGACGATCGATCTCAATCCCATCATCGCACGCACACCCGGCCGAGTCGGTTGCTGCCCTGCCGGCGATCACTATCTCGCCAGACCAGGACGAGACGGGACGCGAAGGCATGTCTGCGTTCTGCCGTTACGCCATCGCCCGAGGAGGCATTTATGCACAGGGACATCGACTTGTCGAGGTGCTGGAAAGTGAATCAGAAGGAGAGTTCACAGGTGGGTGCATGATTCGAGAGGCAAAGATTGATCGCCTTCGCCCCATGATTGGCTCATGCGCGTCGTGGTGGCGCCGCAATGCTGACGGAGTACTTAGACGGCTGATCGGGGCTCCAGATTGGGTTGTCCGTCACATTGCCTGCGCTGGAAAGTGGCCGGGGATCCCTAGACTATCTAGCATCGTGGCAGTCCCCGTGCTTAGGCCAGACGGAACGGTGATTTCCAGGACAGGATACGATACAGACACAGGCATCTACCTCGCCGGCCTACCAGTCCAGGACATCGGTTCGCCCACCAGAGAGGATGCGTTGCGCGCAATGACAGATCTTCTCGAGGTTGTTTGTGACTTCCCGTTCGAGGGTGCCGAACATCAAGCGGCGTGGATTGCCACGCTTCTGACCTGTTTTGCCCGCTCCACGTACACGGGAGCGACGCCAATGACGTTGATTGATGGCAACATGAGGGGAGCCGGCAAGACGCTACTCGCCAACCTTATCGGATTGATTGCCACTGGTGAGGTTCTGCCGGTCACTACACCACCCAAGGACGGGGACGAATGGCGCAAGAAGATGACATCCGCACTTCTGGCCGGCAGGCCGATCACGTTCATCGATAACATCCAGGGGCATTTTGGTGGCCCTGAGATTGAGGGGCTGATTACCGCCGGTGCCTGGTCCGATCGGTTGCTCGGCACGAATGAAATGGTTTCCATCGAGGTAAAAACGACCGTCATCGGAACCGGCAACAATGCGATTCCCTCCGACGATATGTTACGAAGGACGCTGCATCTGCGATTAAGGACCGAAGAAGAGGACCCATCAAGCCGCACCGGGTTCCGACATCCAGATATCGCCGCGTGGGTTCTGGAGAACCGGCCCCGCTTGATCCGCGCAGCCCTTACCATCCTTAGAGCCTACCGCATCGCGGGCGCTCCCGTGGAGCTACGGCAAACATGGGGATCGTTTGAGGGCTGGTCAACCGCGATACGTGCTCCCGTCGTATGGGCCGGACTACCAGACCCCATTCTCGCCAGGAGAGGGATGGATAGATACGACACAACGGCCGCCGCGCTTACCATCCTCCTCGGCCTTTGGCCGACGCAAAACGACCAACTGCGTGAGATGTCCTCTGCTGAATTGGCATCTAGGGCAAACGCAGAGGAGACGACACGGTGGGAAGACGCCTTGCTGGAGCTGGTCGGAGAAAATCGAGGCGGGAAGATCTCCGGTCGTTCCCTGGGATACCGGCTCAGGAAGTACAGAGATCGTGTCGTGGGAGGAAGGCGGCTGTGTGCGTCATTGCAGAACGGGTTCACGGCGTGGGTGGCTCGTCCGGTGGTGGTTGCGCCGAAACCGGACAACGGGTCGGTTCAAGAGATGCAAGAGATGCTTTTGTCATCTCCAAACGCATCTCTAATAGACACCGTCTTGTTTTAAGAGATCAAGAGATGCTTTCCCCTTTGTAAGAGTAAATGGAAAAAAAAGGATATATACATTTTTGTCTCCAGGAAAAAATCACACACTAGAGTTTCCCGAGTGATCCATCTCTTAAAATGCGCTCACAACGGCCACTGGCATGGTAGAGATGCCTGTTTTGAGGTTGACTTGCATCTCTAGCATCTCTTGAACTGAGAACGATGATGAAGCCAAGCGCAAAAGACTGGTTCGATAATTTCTTGGCTCTGGACTTGGCGCTGTCGATAGGATGGCCGGCCGAGTCGATCATCGGTGAGGGCGGTCTCATCGAGAAGATGGAGGCCGGAGACCGAATCATTGACGTTCTGCCGGACCGGATTGTCATCCGCCGGCCGGTCTCGTTGCACGTCGGTGCCGGCCAGCGCGAAGGCGGGGACATCGACGGAGGAGACTGGACATGGACGCGATAACCGGGACAGGCTGCAGCGGATAGGGAGGGATAATTGGTGCGCGAGGCTCGTGAGGATACCAGCGAAGAGGAGGGTGAGGCAATGACAGCGCGACAAGAAACACTATTTGGCCCAGCTGAAGACCTATTTGAGAGCGCCTTGGCCAGATATGGAGTGTGGCCCATCACAGTGTGGCCGTTGAGGTCTGACGAGACGGAGCGGGCCTTGAGAGCGACATTGGGAGACGACGGGGCAGCTCGGGCCGGATGTTTCGATGGCCGTAACAAGGTTGGGCAATCTGTATACGGCGGTATGGTGGCGTCGTCAATTTTCTCTCCCGCGTTGGCCGGGTACATTCTGCGATGTTTCGGCGGTGGTGCGAGAACATGCTACGACCCGTTTGGCGGTGGCGGTACTCGGGCAGTAATGGCCGCAAAGGCCGGACTCGAATACATAGGTGTTGAACTACGGCAGTGCGAGGTGGACGCGGTCAATGAGAGATTGGCGCGGTGCGAATGCGCTGGCCGGGCGAGGGTAATCTGTGGCGATTCTCGGTCGGTTCCTTCGGTAGACAGCAAATGGGCGGACTTTGTTCTGACCTGCCCGCCGTATTGGAACCTTGAGAAGTACCGGGGCGGCCCCAATGACCTGTCAATGGAGGATACCTACGAAGGCTTCATTAATGGCCTCGCACAGGTAGTCAGGGAAACGGCTCGTATAACGAGGTGCTCGATGCCTCCTTCTGACCATGCAACAATCAATCTGTTGATTTCTGTTGCAATTGGTTATCTGAGGTGGTAGGATGGTGGTATGTCAAAGACGCTAACAGGTGAGTGGTCAGCCGAGCGGCTCAAGCTGCTTGGGGTGCCGCTCGCGGACTCGGTTGCCGCTGAGTTGGTTCGCCGGGGCGGAGAACCCACAGACGCGGACATCTGCGCACTGGCGCATGGCGAGATTCCGCCGGGTTGGCGCACTGCACAGACGTTCAGGGAATCGGGCGACAGCAAGGCGGACAAAGCCCTGCGGTTGCATGGGACCGATTGCCCGAGCGCCGCTGTGGCCGGCATGGTGCCGGGAGCCTCGTTCCCCCCCTTCGCCATCATGGCGCGGGCAATGGTCAGTCCTCCGGACGCTCCGGGGACAGTGGGCGAGGCACCCAGCGGAAGAAAGGTGCGCAAGCCGCGCGTCCAGGCGGCTCCGGTGCCTCCTGTTCCGCCGGAGTCCCCCGTTGTCGTCCCTCCGCGCTCTGCCGAGCAGACCGGGGGGGCGGTGACGGGCATCAGGTGCGCCGCGGGTCGGATCCCGCTTGCACACCTCAGTTTCTCGCGCCTCGACAAGGCGGCTCAGTGCCTTCTGGCCTACTGGGCCAGGTATCACGAGCATACAGGGAGCGAACCAGCCGACGCGCTCGAGCTGGGCGGCTGCGTCCACAAGGTCCTCGAGGCGGTGGTACGCCGGCACGTGGACGGCGAACTCGCCGAGCGCGTCGACGTGGACCTGGCGCTCACCATGTTCCGCGAGCGGTGGGCAGAGCAGCACATCATTGACCCGGCAGCCTACCGAGACGGCGAGGCCATGATCCGCGTGTGGGCAGCGTCAGAGGGTATTCTCGACGGCCGAAACGTGCTGGCCGTCGAGCGTGAGATCGACCTGCGGGCAGGCCCGTACCAGGTGACCGGATACCTGGACCGCGTTGACCAGATCGACGACGACACCATCGAGGTCGTCGACTACAAGACCAACCGCGCATTGTACGCGCGGCACGAGGTCGACGAGTCGCTCCAGCTCAGCATCTACGACCTGGCCGCCCGGCAGATCTGGCCATGGGCGAAAACGGTGAGACTCAGCTATCGAATGCTCCGGCACGGCTGCGCGCAGAGCACGAACAGGACTGACGCAGATAGAGCATCGACGCTCGGATACCTCGGGGCCATGGGAAACCGCCTCTCAAACTGCTCGGAGTGGCCGGCTCGGCTGAACGAGCATTGTAGTTGGTGCGACTTCCGCGCCCAATGCGGCGTCTACCAGGACGCTCTCAGCGCCCCACAGGGACCTTTGGCCGACTTGTCCGACATCCTGGCGGTCGCCAGGGAACGGGAGCGCGTAGCGGCTGCCCTGAGCGCTCTGAACGCGCGCAAAAAATCCTTGGACAAGGCGATCAACGCCTGCCTCGCCGAGCAAGGCGAGCTGCGCGTAGACGACGTGACATACTGCCAGTATCAGGCGCGGGCGATCACCTACCCGCTCGATGCGACCGCTGCGCGGCTGGCGTATGAGTCAGGGCGGTCCGTCGCGGACATCACCTCGGAGATCGCCGAGGTGAGCAACACCAGAGTGAATGAGCTGGTCGCATCGTTGCGACCGAAGAAGGCGGAGGCCGAGCTGCTCAAGCTCGAGCTCGAGGCCAACGCCACGGTAACCATCAGCCCGCGGTTGTGGGCGAAGAAGAACAGGAGTGAAACATGAGTTGGGATGACGCGGAAGCAAAACTGAAGAAGCATGACGGTGCCGGTCCGTTTGTACGGTTGGCCGAAAACGGCGACAAAGTGGTGGGCGCATTCGTCGGCGAGGCTTACGCCCGCGAGGTCGTGTGGAATGGCCAGGGTTTCGACCCGGCCGCCGAAGGCGAGAAGTCGTCTTTGCGGGTTGCGGTGAACTTCTTCGTGCCGGGCGTTGGCATGAAGATCATCGAGGGCGGATCGGTGTGGTTCAAAGACGTCATCAAAGTCAGGGCCAAATACGGCCTGGACAAGATGTGTTTCGAGATCCAGCGGCACGGCGGCAAGGGCGA
>JAZDHO010000007.1:0-9665 GCA_043805815.1 Chloroflexota bacterium | reverse complement strand
TGCTCTCTGCCGATAGGCTTTCAAGTACGCATCGCTGTAAATCTCCATGCCGAGCATGAGCTCAGCAGTGGCAATCGCCTGCCGCATTTCCTCGTCACAGACATCCAGGATCGCCGCATCCAGCCCCATGGCTATGGCCATGACCATGAAGGTGCGATTGATGAGTTTGCGCTCTTCCGCCTTGGAGGAGATGTTGCTCAAGCCAACGGAGATGTGAGGAGGCGGATCCGAAAGCGTGGTCATCTGCTGAATCGCGTTCAGCACATTCTTGGCCTGGTCCTGCATGAACTTCACAGGCATGACGATCGGGTCGAGATAGATCTGCTCGATGGGGATCCCTGCTTCCAGCGCCGCAGCGAAGATCTTGCCACCTAACTCCACCCGTCGATCCACGTCCTGGGGGCTTCCTTTCTCGTCCATCACGACGCCGAGGATCCCCGCCTTGTACTCGGACGCCAGCTCCAACAGCGGGATGAGCTTGCTGTCTTCGGCGGTGGTGCTGTTGATAATCACCGGGCGGTCCCCAACCGTGTCTCGATAGACCTTCAGCCCTATGCGGAACATGTCCAGGCGACTGCAGTCGATCGAGAGAGGCAGGGCCGTTGATCCAGCCACCACTTGAACCAGCCAGGCAAAATCATCGGGGTTGCGTGACGCTGCCCCCATATTCACATCCAGGTAGTCAGCGCCACCCGCAGTCTGCCTGGCTATCCGATCCTGAATCACGGTCTTGTCTCGTTGCTGAATTGCCCGGCCTACGTCCTTGAAGGAACCGTTGATACGCTCACCGATCAAAGTGATGCTCATGGATCTTCCTCCTTCAGGCCTTGGTCGTGGCCGCCGGCGTTCCAGTCAGTTGGGCGAGGGTTTTCTTGACGGCATGAACCGCCTCTGGATGGCGCAAAATGAGAAGATCGCCCCCCGCGATCAAGTAGACAACGGCAGTCGCAGCTTCCCAAAGCGGGGCCCGCTGTCGCTGGGGACCCCATTCGGGAATCTCCCCCTCGGAAACCCGAGCTTCCTTGACCCCCCAAGCCTCGATCCCGACATCACAGAGGATCGGTTGGGCCAGCATTCGGTCCCCCTTCAGACTGGCCATCCGGGCTCTCTCCATGACCGAATAGATGTACTCCAAACCGTACCCGAGGGCTGCGCAGGTGGGATTGATCACGATGTTTTCCACCGGGAAGCCCATGTCCTGGGCAAGAATATTCACCTGCTTGGCGATGTTGACGTCGCACGGGGACTCCGCAATGATCTTGTGCTTGTAAGCTGTGCACACCGCAGTCAGGGTCTTGTAATTGTCTTGGCCAATACATCCGATCAAGCAGTTTTCGCCGGCCGCCGCCTCCGCCACTGCCGGAAATACCTCGTTGTCCTTGTCGGCATTGCCTGTTCCCCAGATGATCAGCGGAGCCTGAATCCCCTGCAGCACTGCTCGTACGCTTCGCGCTGCCTCCTCGGGAGGCCGGTTCCCGTGTTCGGGATGACACCCCATCAGGCGCAGGCAGATCAGGTCGGCCCCCAGTTCAAGACACCTCTGTGCCCAGCGGACCGGATCCTGCAACACATCGCCAAATGGCTCTTTGAGCAGGTCCGGCCATTCTTGCGGGTAGATGTCCCAGATCTCCATCGCGACGGCAGGCTGGCCGCTCTGCCCCTCAAAACCGAGGAACGGAAGCGTGGCTGAGCCTCCGATGGTTACAGTACAAGCTCGCGTTCCCCCGTCGGCACGGGTTGCCCCAATGGTCACTGTGCTCGTTCTTCCACCCCAAGTCTTCTTCGCTTCTGGAAGCATTTGCGTCCCCTCGTGCTCAAGCACTGAATCAAGGTTTCATTGCCCGTGAATCCGCTCCCACAGCCGGTGCCTCCGAACTCTGACGTGAAGGAGCCGTCTGTGACAGAGCCGCCTCCAAGATTTCGCGCATCGCTCTTCGAGCCCCAGAATCCGCAGGCAGGTGGGTCAACGGCTCTCCATCCCGGCTGAGTTGGCGCAAGCGGCTGTCCGGGGGCACCACACCCAGCAACTCCAGGCCCATTTGTTGCGCCTTCGCCTCGATCCGGGCCGCGTCAGCGCCCTCAACATCGTTGAGGACCAGATATCGCCTTCCGATGCGCAACGGCAATCTTTCCGTCAGTTCGTGGATCCTGAAAGCGGCCTGGAGCGATACCGGGAGACCGTTGCTGATGATCAGCAGGACATCAACGTCCTGGGTGGTGCATCTGGACAAGTGCTCCAAGCCGGCTTCATTGTCCATCACCACATAGGGGTAGGCACCGCGGAGCCGATCAATGCAGCGTCGCAACACGCTGTTGACCGCACAGTAACAGCGAGGCCCCTCGCCTGCGCCCATAACCAGCAAATCCACTCCCTGCCCTTCCCAAAGGCACTCATGAATCCCCAGTTCCAGGTAGTCATCCTTGGTGACTCCTGGCGGGAGTTTGCGGATATGCTCTAGGAGTTCATCGCGCAGCTCGCTAATGGTCTTTTGCGCCAGGAACCCCAGCGCATAACCCAGATTGGGGTTGGGATCGGCATCCACGGCGAGCACAGGTCTGTCACCGCGCTCGATCAGGGTTTGAATCAGCAATGCCGCCAGGGTAGTCTTGCCGATACCGCCCTTGCCGGCCACAGCCAGCGTGAATGCCATCTATGCCGTAACCTCCACTTCCTGAAAATGCTTCACCGATGTAAACCTACCAAGATCAGTGTGCGGAATGAACCGCGCCGCCAGAAACTCGTCGTAGTAATTCGGGTAATTGATGAGATCATAGTACGTCACCGACTTCGCAATGTCGTGCAGTTCCTGCCACGCATCCTCGGACAGCAGGCCCAAGTCAGCGCCCAGAATCGACGTATTCCCAACAAACCGGATCTTCTCCAACGGCAGGTCGGGGATCAACCCGATGGCGATCGCCTTCTCCCGGTCCAGGTAGTTGCCGAATCCCCCCGCGATGTAGACTCGCTCCACCTCGCGAAAGTCGAGGCCGATGGCCCGAGCCAGAACCTGGGTGCCTGCGTAAATGGCCGCCTTCGCGCTCAGCAAGTTGGAGAGGTCCGATTGCGTGATCACGATATCCTTGCCGGTGTCCGAACGGGAGGCCGGTACCAGGACATACTCCAGGATGCCGTCCCGCTCGCGCATGCGGCTGGTTCTACCGGACATGAGATGCCCCGAGCGGTCAACGAAGCCCGCCTTGTACATTTCAGCAATCAGGTCAATCAGCCCAGATCCGCAGATACCCCGGGGACGGCCGCTGCCGACTGTCCGGTAATGAACCGCTCCCTCGGGACTGATGGTCACCCGTTCGATGGCCCCGTGGATGGCCTTCATCCCATGTTTCGCACCCGAACCTTCAAAGGCGGGACCTGCCGAGGCCGAACAGGCCATGGTCCATTCGCGGTTCCCCACGGCGATCTCGCCGTTGGTCCCGATATCAATCAGCATCTGCACCTTTTCCGAACGCCGCAGACCTACGGCGAGAATGCCCGCCGTCACATCGCCGCCGACCCACCCTCCAATACTGGGAACCGTGTACAGCAGCCCGCGGGGATTGATCTGGATACCGATTTCTATGGCGCGAATGGGGGGGGTGTCTGCCGATGCAGGCACATAGGGCGCTTTTCGGATCGAGGTCGGATCCAGTCCCAGCAGCAGGTGGGTCATGGTGGTGTTGCCGGCACAGATAACGGCCGTGATGTCGCTCAGGGCCACGTTGTTACGTTCCACCAGCGCCGAAATCATCCCGTTGATATCGCTCACCACCGCCTTCTGCTGCTCATCCAATCCGCCAGGAGTGCGCGCGTGGACGATGCGCCGCGTCACCTCGTCACCCCAGGCGCGCTGGGAGTTGTACACGGCCTCGGCATCCAGTCTCTCGGTCGTATCCACATCGAGCAGGTGAGTCACGACCGTCGAAGTCCCCACATCCACAGCGATGCCGAGGTTTCGTCCCGAAACATCGCCCGGCTCGACCTGGAGGACTTCCAGGGTCCCCCCACGCCAGCCCACCGTGACGGTCACCTTCCAGTTCGCCTCGCGCAGCAGTTTGGGCAGACTCCTCAGCACCTTGAGCCCCAACTGCATGATGGGAGCGGGGTGCCGGCGGCGAATTTCCCGAAACAGCCTGGACTGATCGGAAAGGCTGTCGTCCAGGCTGGGATGCGGCAGCTCCAGGTAAAGTTTGCGAGTGAGCGGGCCGGGACGTACGGCAATCGCTCCTGCCACCGGGTGGAGGGCGCGAAAGCGCTGGGCGTCGAGGTCAATCAGGATCTGGGCCGCCTCGGCACGGGATTCGGGAGGTACCTCCACCTCCACATCGCCGACAACCTTGGTTTGGCATGCCAGGACGTAGCCGCACCGGATCTCCTCACGGCTGAGCAGGCTGGTCGGCTGGGCCGCCACGTTCCCCTGCCTGACGATCAGCCGGCATTTTCCGCACAGGCCGTCGCCTCCACAGGCGCTCGTCAGGTCCGCGCCGGCTGCCCTGGCCGCATCCAGGAGGGTCGTCTCCAGAGGCACCTGCACACGGTCGCCCTCGGGCCAGAAGGTGACCTGCACCCTCCGCTCCTTTTGGACCCCACCTGATCCTGCGCTCATCCGCTCACCTACGGCTTCCACTCCGTCTTGAGAAAGTTAGAAATCCCCGCGGCGTCTTCCGGGCCGACGATAACATCACAGCCCGATTCATCCTCGAGTTCGCCTTTCAGCACTGCCACCAGTCCCGGGATGATCAGCTTCTTGTGCCGGACTTGGGTCAGAACGCCTGACGCCTTGATAGCCTTGGCGATCGTTTCACCGGTCAGCTTGTCGTCGGCGTAGGAATTCAAGACTCCCAGCCCCCCGGTTTCCACCGCCGTGATGTAGGCGGGCACCTTGCTGTTCTCCACCTCGCCTTCCACCATGAAGTACGTGAGTGCGAAGTTGGTGGTGACCAGCACCGGAGAATCCGGGCCAGGCTCACGCACCTTGTACACCTTTGCCTCTACGGCATTGGGGACCTGCGGATCGGTATAGATGTTGAACCGGGCCGTGAGCACGGGAAGGATCTGCCACGGCTCTTTGCCGCGCATAACCAGGAGTGAGGCGTACTTGCAGGCATAAACAATGGCCTGCAGGGTTTCCTGAGCCGGATCCTGCGCCGCGGTGAGGACCATGACTGGGTAGCCGAGCGGCCGGAAGTTCTTTTCCAGAGCCAGACGTCGCAACTGGGTCAGGCAGGTCAGGCCCTCCCCCGCATTTCTCACGACGGGCGCCAAGACCAAGTCTTCCACACCGGCCTGCTTGACCTTGGTGGTCAAATCCGCCAATTCCTCCAGGGTTTCCCCCTTGACTGCCAGCGGTACCTTGTGCTTGGCACACAGTTGCGCCAACTCCTGGTGGTTGCCCTTGTCCGCGGCATAGACGAGCGGCCTGCGCTCGGCCAGGACTTTCAGGGTGTCAGCCAACGCGGAGAGGTCAGCACTCATCAGGACAGTCGGAAGCTCCGTACGCTCGCCGATCAGCTTTGCCGCACCGAGGAAAGACTTGCCATCGCCCGCCTGTTCCAGGGCGATCATCTCCACACGGACTTCTTTGCCGCTGCGTACGAATTTCAACGCTTGGATTGAGTTGACCTCTGCCGCAACGTCGCCAGTGTCGCTGATGCGAATGGCCAGCGCGGTAGGACGATGGAACTTCTCTTCGTGACGGAACAGGACCGTCTCGCCTCCGATCTGAATCGCCCCCGAACCTGCGCCGATGGTCACGATGCGCATGGGAGGTGCGGCTGATTCGGCCAGTTCCCGTTTGGCATCCTCGGAGACGTATGGGCATGCCTCCAAGGCCACCTTCTTGGCCGCGACCTGCATGGCGAATGCCATGCACGTCGGGAACTTGCATTCTCCGCAGTTGGTCTTCGGTAGCAGTTTGTAAACGCCAATGCCCGTCAGCTTAGCCATGCGCGCCACTCCTCCCTTATCAGCCCAGGATAGACTCCATTGCCGTGGCGGGGTGATCGACCTTTTGCAGAAACGCCACCAGTTCATCGACCGTGGTAGCGTCCTTCTCGGTGGCAATCCTCTCCAGGAGGTCGAGTTTCCCCATTTCCTGGAGTCGCTTTTCCAGCCGGTCCCGCATTTCGTCCTTGAGTTCCTGGGGCATCCACACCATTCGTTCCAGCCCTCCTTCAGCTGAAATGAACTTCTCGCTGACCAGGTACATCCTCCCCACACCCAAGAAGCCGGGGGTCTGCACTCCACCGCCCACCTCTCCGGCCATGGTGGAGAAGGTCATGCCGATGGGGGTCATCCCCTGGTACTCGCGATTGACCACCATGACGCCATTGGTCTCCGGCAGGACGGCGACGATGCACTCGAAACAACCGCAACTCGTCTGCGGATCTTGCATGATCGAGTACATCGTCACCCGCTGAAGCTGCCCATTGGAAGCCTTGGACACGTATTGGTTGACACCCTCCCAAACCCCCGTGACCGGCTCCTCGCAGAGTCCCTTCGCGATCGGCTGGTTTGGACCGCGCGCATCCATTTCGTACGCAGCCCGGCAATCCAACCAGGTATAGGCCCCGCACAAACCGAGGCGCTGCGGTGTGACCACGCAGACATGGTTGGGCGCATAGCTCTGGCACAGGATGCAACTGTAGAAGCGGTCCACGTCTTGGTCCTTCATCCCTTCCATACGCTCGTCGCGCTTGCCGTAGGCCTGGCGGGCGTCCCTCAGCGGTTCCTGCATGCGTTCTTCATCGGTAAAGATCGTAGCCTGCACCTTGTCGACAATGCCGGAGAACTCATCCTTGAACTTAGCAATCAGCAGTTCCCCAAAGTGCTTCAACCGGAAACCCTTCTGGTAGGCTTCATTGCTGACGCGGATCCACGGGATGTCTCGCTGGCCGATGTGCATGATGCCACTGGCGCAACTGACAAACTTGTGGATGCGGCGCTCCAGCACGCTCTCGAAGTCCTCGTGGAAGCTGCGACCGGCCACCTCCACGACAGTCCCCAAGGGCATGGCCTTGCCGGGCTGAGCCTGATCGATGTCGGGACCAATCACAACCACCTTTCCGTCCTCGACCTGATCCATGGGTTTCGCACGCAAGTATTCAAAGGCGGCGGAGTATTTGCCTCCGAATTCCACGTAAAGGTTCTCTTTGCGCACCCGCTCACCCTCGAACGCGGCACCGTACGCGATGGGGATGGGGATCTTGGAGACCTTGAGCTTGAGCCCTCGCACCTCCACCGCTTTGGGCACGATGCGATCCAGCGGCACGTTGGAGACCACATGCTCATAGGTGCAAATGCCGCGCGGCAAGATCTGCGGGATGGAAGAATCGGCAATCACCGGAAAGCCATAATTGATGGCCCCCGCAGCCGTGGCGTACTTCTGATCAGTGAGCAACTGCTCCTGCGGAGCCTCCGGGTCGGTGCCCAGCGCCAGCACAAAGGCGAAGACCCGGTCCTTGTTGTAGAGGAGGATCTGACGCGCAGCCTGGAAGTCGCCCGGCTTGACCCCGCCGAAAGTCATGGCGGAACGCGCTGCAAAATTCAGCGCGTACACAGCGGCACTCATCTCTTTGCCGTAGGGGACGAGGTAGGTGTCCCAGCCCATCTCCACACCTTCTTCGGCCAACTGCTCCGCCATCGATTTGCCGTTGCTGCTCCCGGCCATGAAAACCAGGATGCTCTTCTCCTGCAGTTCACGGGCGAGCGCCACGGCTTGCTGGTTGGTGGGCAACGCTCCCACGCAGGCGGCAAATCCCGGCATGCGGCCGTCCACCAGCTTGATTCCCTGGGTGCGTAAGATCGAGTCGTCGGTAAATCCGATGAACGGAGGCTCTGGGCGGTACTGGGGGTCGAGATACTTGAGAACCTCGATGATCTCTTCGGCGATCAGCGTGGCCATTCCCGCATCCAGGGCCGATCCCAGGTAGGGAAGCCAGAGGCTCTCTGTCGGCACTTCCGGGAGCAGGGCCTGTGCCTCTGCCAGGGCCTCCTGGCAGCCTTTCAAGGTTTCGACCTTCTTCCCGAGCATGGCCAGGATCAGCGGCAGGTAATAAGCGGTATTGGGGAAGGCCACGCGGCCTTCCGGGCCGTGCGACTCAATCGCCCGACTGAGCTGCTGCTGCGCCTGCGTCACGTAGTAGTGTGCGCCGCGAATGGCTGCTGTGGCAATAATCTTGGACATAGGTCACTCCCCCACCGTTTTGACTAGTTCCTGAATCTCGGTTTGATCACACCACCCGCGGTACTCTGCAACACCGCGGGGACCATAGACACGACTTCCCTGGTCCAGGCAACTGGCCAGGCTATCGCGAACAGAGGGGCGGGAGCAGGTGAGCCTCCCATCCGAGATCATCACGATCTCCGCGGCGCGATCACGTCTTTGGATAGTCTTTGCTGCGCTCTTCCTCACTGCTGACATCCCAGTAGTGTCGTATCGCATCGCACCTCCTAGGCTGATCGGGTCAAGAAAGTATCCGCGACTGCTGTCACACGTCATCAGAATGGGCACGCGGCTGCTGGCAGTCCCGTCGTAACAGGGGCTTCGACTGAGAACGTTCGATAGTGAGAGCCAACCCAAGATTTTTGGGCGGATGATCTTCCCAGCAGCCAGCACACGATATGAAGCCCTCCTCGGTCTGTCAAGCCGTGCCCGTGACTTGTGTGAAGTTCCTGACTTTCCCATCCTCGGTTTCCCACCGTTTTTTTTCTTTGACAGTCTGCCACAAATGGCAAAGATATTCTACACCTCGAGCTGAGGCCCTCGAGGATATCCGGCACTAGGTCGCTTGGTTCCTGCACAGGGGACACCAGCGTAATGCCGGGGGGCAGACCGGACCCGAATCTTCGCCGCGTGACTGTTGACGGCAAAGCCCAAGAGACGCCTGAACTGTTTCAGGATCACCCGCTCGGCTCAACAATTCGGCATGGAGGGAAAGCAGCGATGGTGGCCAAACTGATCAAGGGCGCGGAAGTTGCCAGCTCGATCCGTGAAGAGTTAAAGGCTGAAATTCAACAGTTGAAGGAGAAATGGGGCGTGGTGCCCGGACTGGTAACGATCCTGGTAGGACACAATCCTGCCTCGGAAAGCTATGTTCGGGCCAAGCAAAAGACCGCGCACGACCTGGGTTTTTTCTCGATCCAAGAGGATCAACCTGAGGATATGAGCGAGGAGGACTTGTTGGGGCTCGTCGGGCGCTACAACGCCGATCCCAGAATTCATGGCATCCTGGTGCAATTGCCGCTTCCGTCTCATATCAACGAGAACAAAGTGCTCTACACCGTCGATCCCAGAAAGGATGTTGATGCCTTTCACCCTGTCAATGTGGGCAAGCTGGTAATCGGAGAAGCGGATTATCTTCCCTGCACCCCGGCAGGAATCCAGGAATTGCTGGTTCGATCGGGGGTGAAGACGGAGGGTGCAGAGGTTGTGGTGGTGGGCCGTTCCAACATCGTTGGAAAACCGATCGCCAACATTCTGCTGCAGAAAGCCAGAGGAGCGAATGCGACGGTAACCGTGTGCCACACGCGCACACGAGACCTGGCTTCTCACTGCAGGCGCGCTGACATCCTGATTGTGGCCGCGGGCGTGCCGGAGTATGTCCGCGGGGATATGGTCAAGCCCGGCGCTGTGGTCATTGATGTTGGTGTGAACGAGGTGGGAAAGACC
>JAZDHO010000006.1:0-29846 GCA_043805815.1 Chloroflexota bacterium | reverse complement strand
GTGTCGGCGAGCGCCTCCATCAGATCGATGGAGCGATTCATCAGGGCCAGCATCTCACTATCCGGCCACCAATTGCGATAGCACTCGGTGGAGCTGTTACTCGTAAGCGTCAGGGGCGGGCGCTCATCCAGGAGCAAGATATCCTGGACGCCGGATCTGCTGAGGAAATACGCCGCGCTCACACCGGCGATGCCCGCGCCGCAGATCACCACCCTTCTCTTCCGGGTCATGCAGTGCCGCGCCCTCAGGCCCCGTATCGGCGTCCGGTTGGGACCGCGGCCGCCGCCTTTCTGAGGATGACCAGGGCGGCATCCATGGATCGATCGAGTTCGCCCGGATCGACAGGGATTCCCTTGTCCTGGCTTTCAAGCGACCTGAGGAGGGAGCCACGGACGCCGCTGGCCCTGTGCGCAAGTGGCGAGTCGGCAGAGATGCGTTCGAGTCGCGCCAACAACAAGTCGATCAGTGAACCTGGCTCGAGCATATCTATGAAGCAGGAGGCGCCCCCGGAGAGGCTCGAACTCTCAACCACCAGATTCGAAGTCTGTTACTCTATCCATTGAGCTACGGGGGCGATTTTCGCGATTATACACGATAGGTCCGCTCCGCGATCCGGCCGCGAATTGCACGGTAGAATGGGGCATCCCCTGCAGTGAGGAGCTCATGCTGAATATCCAATCCCTTGGCGAACGACTGATCGAAAACTTGGAGAAGGTCATCGTGGGCAAGAGGGATGCCCTGGAGCTGATCGTCGTCGGCCTGCTGTGCGAAGGGCATATTCTGATCGAGGATGTCCCAGGGGTTGGAAAGACGATGCTGGCGAAAAGCCTGGCCAGATCGCTGGATTGCCAGTACAACCGTATTCAGTTCACGCCGGACATGCTTCCAAGCGATATCACCGGTGTGTCCGTTTTCAACCAACAAAAGGGCGAATTCGAATTCCGGCCGGGCCCGATCATCGGCCAGATCATCCTTGCGGATGAGATCAACCGGGCCACGCCCAAGACGCAGGCTGCCCTGCTGGAGGCGATGGAAGAACACCAGGTAACGGTGGATGGAACCACCCACGTGCTGTCGCGGCCGTTCATGGTCCTGGCGACCCAGAATCCGATCGAGTATGAGGGCACTTTTCCGCTGCCCGAGGCCCAGTTGGACCGGTTCCTGCTTCGAGTGCGCCTGGGCTACCCGGAATTCGTGGATGAGATCAAGATCCTCGACAGCCAGCGCCTCAGACACCCGATCGAGACCCTGGAGCCGGTGCTGTCTGCCGGGGACGCACTGGCGGCAGCAGAACAGACCAGGGCCATTCATGTCTCCGCGGCTTCAAAACGCTACATCACCGACCTGACAAGGCGTACCCGGCAGAGCGGCGACATCTATCTGGGAGCGAGCCCGAGAGGCACTCTATCGCTCTCGCGTGCTGCGCAGGCGCGTGCAGCACTCAACGGCCGGGAATACGTTCTGCCCGACGATGTGCAGGATGTGGCGATCCCGGTGCTTGCCCATAGGATCATCATGAGCCCGGCCGCGCGGCTGCGCGAGTTGAGCCCTGACCGCATCATGCAGGAGATCGTGCACAACACGCCTGTTCCTGGCGGCCAGTTCGGACGGGCGGACGAGACGGCGGGCCACCACGCATGAACGCCGGCCGGGGGCTGGTCCTGCTGTTGGTGTTTGTCGGTGCGGCCGGAGCGGCGATCAGCGGCGCGGCCTTCTATTCACACCTGCTGTACCTCGGGCTGATCCTGGCTGCCACATCATGGCTCTCCGTGCGAATGGTGGCGCGGGCGCTTCGGATGACGCGTCGGCCCGATTTCTATCGGGCGAGCGTGGGCGACATCTTCAAAGAGCAGTTCGAGATCGTCAACATGAGCCGCGTCCCTGGCGGATGGGTGGAGCTGCACAACGAGATGCCACTGCCCGCGGCCTCCGGCTCCCGGCTGCTCACCCGACTTGGACCGCGCCAGAAGCAGACGTTCGTTGCCCGTACCTGGCTGACCCGGCGCGGCGGCTTCGCGGTTGGCCCGACGCGGCTGGTGGTCGCCGACGCCCTGGGGCTGTTTCGCGTCGAGCGGCGCATTCCTGCGGAGCGGACCCTGGTTGTGCTGCCCATGGTCTTCCCGGTGAGTGACTTTCTGCAGCCGCCCGGTCTCCTTCCCGGTGGAAAGGTCATTCAGCGCAGGTCGCTGGACATCACGCCCCACGCCTCAGGCGTAAGGCCCTATGTTCCGGGCGATCCGATGCGGCGGATCCATTGGCCGACCACGGCCCGGCGCGGCCAACTGATCGTAAAGGAGTTCGAGCAGGACCCCCAGGCTGAAGTCTGGATCTTCCTGGATGCACAAAAGAAGGTGCAAGCCCAGGCTGCCTACGAGACCCCCGCCATGCCGCTGGAGAGCATGCTCTTCACGCGCAAACCCAAATTGACGCTGCCACCCTCGACGCTGGAGTATGCGATCAGCATCGCGGCCTCATTGGCGCACTACTTCATTGCTCAGAAGCGGTCGGTTGGACTGGTGGCGCGTGATCGCGGCCACGCCATGATCCCGGCGGAACGCAGCCAGCGCCAGGAGACGAAGATCCTGGAGACCCTCGCCTTCCTAGAGGGCAATGGTGATCAATCCATCTCGGCGCTGGTGAGCGCCCACGCCCCGCTGCTGCCGAAGGGTTCCAGCGTGCTGTTGCTCACGCCGACGATGTCGGATGACCTGGTGATGGTGACCGATGATCTCCGAAGGCGCAGGTTGCGGCCGATCGTGATTCTCATGGCGGCGCAGACCTTTGGCGGGCAGCCGGGGACCGAGCGCGTTGCGGACGCACTGAGGGCGCAGGGCGTTCCCCTGCAGCTCATAGAATGCGGGGCGGACCTCGCAGACGCGCTTTCAGGCTTTGCAGCTTCATATGCGTCGCAGGATGGGACGAGATGGCACAGACCCGCGTTGTCACACTTGACTTGAACTTCCAGGGAATGGCCCAAGCCATTGCCGTGTACCTGATCCGCCATGCCGATGGCGCGGTGTTGGTGGAATGCGGCCCCGGCTCGACGATCGAGGCCCTGCAGGTGGGGCTGGCTGCCAGCGGTATGACGCCGCGCGATATCACGCACGTGCTGCTGACTCACATCCACCTCGATCATGCGGGCGCGGCCGGCTGGCTGGCGGCCCAGGGTGCGATGATCCACGTTCACCCGGTCGGGGCGCCGCACTTAATCGATCCCGAGAAACTGCTGCGAAGCGCCAGGCGGATCTACGGTGATCGGATGGAATCGCTGTGGGGCGAGTTCGTGCCCGTGCCCGCGGCCCGCATCGTCGTCCCACGTGATGGGGAGGAGCTGCGCATCGGAGCGCTGCGTTTCATTTCCCTGGATACGCCGGGCCACGCCGAGCACCACTACGCCTACCTGCTGGGGGATTTGTGCTTCAGCGGTGACATCGGCGGCGTGCGCATACCGGGTTTCCCTTACCTGCGCATTCCCATGCCGCCGCCCGAACTGCACTTCGAGAAATGGCGCGCCTCTCTCCAGCGCCTGCGGGCACTGAAATTCAACCGCATCGCGCCGACGCACTTCGGCGTCTTTGACGACGCTGCGTGGCAGCTGCAGACAGCGGAGCGGGCGATCGATGAGACCACGCGTTGGCTCGAGGAAATCATGCGTCTCGAACCCGATGTTGACGGGCTGCGCCGGCAGTTCATGGATCGGATGAGCGCAGAGGGCCTCCGACTGGGTCTGAGCGAAGACGTGGTCAAGGCCTACGATCTCGCCAACCCGCTCGGCATGTCAGCCGACGGCCTCTTCAGATACTGGCACAAAGTCCGCAACGCCGCGAGCGCCTAGGCCGATTTGTCAGACGTATGTCACTCTGAAGCCGTGATGCTTGAGACATGGCAGGATATCGCCTTGCAGATATACTGACCGGAGGCAACTCACATGAAGCATTTCCTTGCTGTCTCGGACCTCTCACCCGCAGAAGTGCAAGACTTGCTGGATCTCGCAGTGCGGCTGAAAAAGGAGCATTTCGACGGGGGGAATAGGCCTTTGCTCAAAGGCAAGGTGTTGGGAATGATCTTCCAGAAGCCCAGCCTGCGCACGCGGGTCTCCTTCGACATGGCCATGCGGCACATGGGTGGTGATGCGCTGTACCTCTCGCCAAGTGAAATCGGGCTCGGTCAGCGCGAGTCCATCGCGGACGTGGCGCGCGTGCTTTCGGGCTACGTGCATGCGCTGATGGCGCGCGTGTTTGCGCACGCGCACGTGCTGGAGCTGGCGCGCTGGGCATCCGTGCCGGTGCTGAACGGGCTGAGCGACTACAACCATCCCTGCCAGGCCATGGCGGATGCGCTCACGATTCAGGAGAAGTTTGGGCGGGCAAAGGGACTCAACGTGGTGTTCGTCGGAGACGGCAACAACGTTGCCGTCTCCCTCATGCACGTGTGTGTCATGCTCGGCTGGCACTTCACGCTGGCCAGCCCGGAGGGATATGACCTCGATCCGGACGCCGTCGCGCTGGCCCGCAAGGATGCGCCGGAGACCGGCAGCCGGCTGGCATTCCTTCGCGATCCGCATGCGGCCGTCAAGGGCGCGCAGGTCATCTACACGGATACGTGGACCAGCATGGGGCAAGAGGAGGAGGCTGTCAACCGCGAGAGAGTCTTTCCTCCGTACCGGGTCAATGCGGCCCTGGTCGCCGAGGCAGCCAAGGATGCCATTGTGATGCATTGCCTGCCGGCGCACCGGAATCAGGAACTGACCGACGAGGTCGCCGATGGTCCGCAGTCGGTGATATTCCCGCAGGCGCATAACCGCCTGCATGCGCAGAAGGCCCTACTGGCACGTCTCCTGGGAGTGGCCTAAAGACGGTCCGTTTTCGGGCGCGACCGCATTTAGCGCCAGGCGGGCCGACCCGATACGCACGCGATCCAAGCATGGTGGTGTGGTGATGGAGACCGCCGAATATATCCAACTCGAAGAACAGTACGGCGCGCACAACTACCACCCGCTCGACGTCGTCATCACGCGCGGTGAGGGAGTGTGGGTCCACGACGTCGAGGGCAGGAAGTACCTCGACTGCCTTTCGGCGTACTCCGCCCTCAATCAGGGGCACGTGCACCCGCGAATTCTGGCCGCGCTGCTCGACCAGGCGAAGAGACTCACCCTGACTTCGCGGGCCTTTCGCAACGACCAGCTGCCGCTGCTCTACAAGGAAATGGCAGAGATGACGGGCTACGGTATGTCTTTGCCCATGAACAGTGGGGCGGAGGCAGTGGAGACAGCGCTCAAGTTGGCGCGCAAGTGGGCCTATCGCGTGAAGGGTGTGCCACGGCATGAGGCGGAGATCATCACCGCGGCAGGCAACTTCCACGGACGAACGACCACCATCGTGTCGTTCTCTACCGAGCAATCGTATCGCGAGGACTTCGGCCCGTTCACGCCGGGGTTTGTGACGGTGCCCTTTGGCGATCACGCCGCGCTTGGGCGGGCGATCACGAAGAACACGGCAGCCGTGCTGCTCGAGCCGATCCAGGGTGAAGGCGGTGTGCTCATCCCACCACCAGGATATCTGCGGGCGGTGGCCGACCTCTGCAGGCAGAACAACGTGCTGCTGCTGGCGGATGAGATCCAGACGGGCCTTGGCCGGACAGGCAGGCTGTTCGCCTGCGAGCATGAGGACGTGCGCCCGGACGTGGTGATCATTGGCAAGGCCCTTTCAGGCGGTTTCTATCCGGTCTCGGCAGTCCTCGCCGACCCGCCGTTGTTGGGTCTCTTCGAGCCGGGCGAGCACGGTTCCACTTTTGGCGGCAATCCTCTGGGCGCCGCGATCGCGCGGGCAGCCCTTGCGGTCATACGGGAAGAGAAACTGGCGGAACGTGCCGATACGCTGGGCACCTATTTCGCCGAGCAATTGGCGGAGATTCCCAGCCCACATGTCCGGGAGGTTCGTGGAAAGGGGCTGCTGATTGGCGTTGAGCTGAAGAAGACCGCGGGCGGGGCGAGGCGTTTCTGCGAGGCACTGCAGGCCCGGGGAATCCTGGCGAAGGAAACGCACGAAGACGTGATCCGCTTTGCGCCTCCGCTGGTGATCGACAAGAACACGATCGACTGGGCACTCCCGGCCATACGCGAGGTTCTCAACCTACCGTAACCCAAGTTCCCGGCGGTCCCGGGGGGAAGGGGAACTCACTTCTTGGAGGGTTCATGGACATTGGGATTCCAAAGGAAAGGCGGCCTTTCGAGTTTCGGGTGGGCCTTTCGCCAGCGGGCGTTGCGTCGCTGGCGCAGGGCGGCCACAGGATCTTCGTTGAGCACGATGCCGGCGCGATGGCGGGCTTCAGTGACGCGGACTACGAGCGCGCGGGCGCGGGCATCGTGTATTCGGGCGCCGAGGTATTCGGCCGAGCCGACTTGCTGCTCAAGGTCGCGCGCCCGATCGAGGACGAGCTTGAGCTGCTGAGGCCGGGAACAATGCTGGCCGGGTTCCTGCACCTGGCGTCGGCCCGGCAAGACAAGCTGCAAGTGCTGCTTGAGAAGCAGATCACCGCCATCGCATTCGAGCAGGTGCAGGCCCCGGATGGATCGCTGCCTGTGCTTCGGCCGTTCAGCCAGATCGGCGGCGCGATGGCGGCGCAGATCGCGGCGCGGTTGCTTCAGAACAATTGGGGCGGGAAAGGGATCCTGATGGGCGGCGTTCCGGGTGTGCCTCCCGCCGAGGCCGTGATCCTGGGGGCCGGCGTCGTCGGCACATACGCTACGCAGACATTCCTGGGATTGGGCGCGCATGTCACGGTCATCGATCACAATCTGATGGCGCTCCAGCGACTGTGGGACAGGTTCCCCAACTGCGTGACGCTGCTATCAACACCGCGCAACATCGAGCGCTCTGTGGCTTACGCGGACGTCGTGGTTGGAGCTGTCCTGGTTCCCGGCCAGCGGACTCCGATAATCGTTACCCGCGAGATGGTGCAGTCCATGCGCCCGCGCTCAGTCATCATGGACGTCAGCATCGACGGGGGCGGATGCGTCGAGACCTCGCGGCCCACAACGCACGAGCATCCCGTGTACGTCGAGGAGGGCATCCTGCACTACTGCGTACCCAACATGCCCGCGGCGGTTGCGCGCACGGCGACGCACGCATTTGTGAATTCAGCCTTGCCCTACATCACAGAGATCGCCGAGGGCGGCGTCGAGGCAGCGCTGGGGAATCCATCCATTGAGCCGGCCATCAACACCCACAAAGGTGAGAGGCGCCACCTGGCGCGCCTCACCGGCGTCAAGGAGCAATAATATGGACTGGACATCCCAGTTTCAATCCCGCGTGCTCACCGCCGGGGAGGCCATCAAATCCGTCAAATCCGGCGATCGCATTTTCATGACGGGCAATGTGTCCGTGCCGCAGACATTGCTGGCGGCTCTGGTGGCGCATGCTCCGAAGGTCAAGGATGTTGAGATCTGCCAGGCGCTCTCCGTTGGCCCGGCCGACTACGTCGACCCCACGATGCTCGGTCACTTGCGCGTCAACACGCTCTTCATCAGCGCCAACGTCCGCAAAGCGGTGCAGGAAGGTCGGGCGGACTTCACCCCCGTGCTGCTTTCGGAATTCCCGCTGCTGTTCAAGAACAAGATCCTGCCGGTGGACGTGGCGCTCATCCATGTGTCGCCGCCCGACGAGCACGGATTCTGCTCCCTGGGCGTGGAGGTTGGGCTCACGAAGTCGCCGGCCGAATCCGCCAAGATCATCGTCGCCGAAGTCAACGAGCAGATGCCGCGGACACTGGGCGACTCCTTCATCCACGTGAGTCGACTGCATCACATCGTGCCCGTGGATTATCCCGTGCCCGAGCTTCCGATGGGAGGCGAAGGCGAGGACGAGATCAGCAGGAAGATCGCCGGCTTCATTGCCGATCTGATCCCGGACGGGGCGACGATGCAGATGGGAATCGGCGCCATCCCGGACGCGGTGCTGAACTTCCTCGGAAACAAGAAGGACCTTGGGATCCACAGCGAGATGTTCTCGGACGGCGTCGTGCGCCTGGTGGAGAGCGGTGTGATCACCAATGCCCGCAAGAGCCTGCATCCAGGGAAGATCGTGGTCGGATTCGTGCTGGGCACTCAGGCCCTGTACTCGTGGGTGCACGACAATCCGATCTGCGACTTTCACCGCCAGGAATATGTCAACGATCCGTTCGTGATCGCGCAGAACGACCGAATGGTGGCGATCAATTCCGCCCTGGAAGTGGATCTGACCGGTCAGGTATGCGCCGATAGCATCGGTTCCAAACTGTACAGCGGCGTGGGCGGTCAGTTGGATTTCATCTACGGCGCGTCACGGTCCAAAGGCGGCGTCCCGATCATTGCACTTCCCAGCAGCACGACACTGCGGAACGGAACCGTGGTCAGCCGCATTGTGAATATGCTGAAGCCCGGTGCGGGCGTGACGACCGGCCGGAACCACGTGCACCACGTTGTGACGGAGTACGGTGTGGCCAGCCTGTACGGCAAGTCCATTCGCCAACGAACCCGGGCGCTGATCTCGATCGCGCACCCGGACTTTCGCAAGGACCTTGAAAAGCAGGGCACGCAACTCCGCTACATCTGATCCCGGACCTCGCCAAGAATGGATAGCCTGGGAACCCCGGGCTATTCTCTTTGTTGCGGCCACTGCACCGGCTGCGGATTCTGCTATACTGGCGCCCGGTGGAGGAAAGCGCGTGACCCGCAGAGCAAAGATCATCGCAACCATCGGTCCGGCAAGCCGGGACGAGTCGACACTCGAGCGCCTGGTATCAGCAGGCGTGAATATTGCGCGGCTGAACTTCTCCCACGGAACTCACGAGCAGCACGCACAAGTTATTGCTGCCCTGCGGAGCGTTTCGGAGAAGACGGGCCGTGCCGTGGGAGTCCTGCAGGACCTTCAGGGACCGAAGATCCGTGTGGGAGACCTGGCGGTGCCCCTGCAGCTGGCCGAGGGAGAAGAGGTCGTCTTGTACGGTGGGCACACCAAGGCTCCACGCCGTGCCGCCCAGGTTATCCCGGTCGACTTCCGGGAACTGTTTGAGTCTGTGCACGAGGGCGATAGTCTGCTGCTGGACGATGGCCGTCTTGCCCTTGAGGTCGTTTCTGTTGAAGACAACTGGCTGATGGCGCGTGTTGCGGTGGGCGGTCTGCTCTCGGCACACAAGGGCATCAACCTGCCCGGTGTGCGCCTGCGCATCGACGGCTTCACCGAGAAGGACGAGGCCGACCTGAAGTTCGGCCTCTCACAGGGAGTCGACGCGGTGGCGATCTCATTTGTCCGCGCCGCGGCCGACGTCAAGAAAGTGCGCGCGGCGATGGAACGCCTGGTCAAAGGCGCCCAGCTGCCGCTGCTGATCGCCAAGCTCGAGAAGCCCGAGGCAGTTGATGACCTGGACGGCATCCTGGATGCCGTCGACGGTGTGATGGTGGCGCGG
Organism: Chloroflexota bacterium; assembly: GCA_043805815.1. Taxonomy (GTDB): domain Bacteria; phylum Chloroflexota; class Anaerolineae; order Anaerolineales; family Villigracilaceae; genus Fen-1038. The sequence goes on along the minus strand of JAZDHO010000006.1, from coordinate 20,402 downwards.
GGTGACCTGGGGGTTGAACTGCCGCCGGAGCAAGTGCCTGCCCTTCAAAAACGGATCATCCGGGCTGCCAACCGGCATAACCGGCTGGTGATCACGGCAACGCAGATGCTCGAATCCATGGTCAGCAACCGCCTGCCAACGCGCGCCGAAGCCTCGGATGTGGCTAACGCCGTCTTCGACGGAACGGATGCGGTGATGCTGTCTGCTGAGACCGCCTCTGGCAAGTATCCCGTAGAAGCCGTGCAGATGATGGACCGCATCGTCTGCGAGGCGGAATCTCACTTCCTGGAATGGGGCAAGGAGTCGGGCATCCTGGACGGAATGGAGACCAGCGACGCCGCCTCCATGGCGCGCGCCGCCCGGGCACTGGCGAACGACGAGAATGTGGCGGCTGTCGCCAGCTTCACCATGCGCGGTCAATCGGCGTGGCTGATATCAAAGATCAGGCCGCGTGTTCCGATCCTTGCGTTTACGCCTGAGCCGGAGACCTACCGCCGACTGGCGTTTCTCTGGGGCGTGCGGCCGGCGCTGGTGCCGTACGTGAACAGCCTTGAGGAGATGCTGCGCATCGTGAACGCAGCCTTGACGGCCACTGTGCGCGCCGGCGACCAGGTCGTGTTGATTTGCGGATATCCGGTCGGCGCCTTGCGCCCGCCCAACATGGCGCTGCTGCACACCGTGGGAAGCAATCAGACTCTCATGCAGATGAATAGACCGTAGGCATGCGGGCGCGCACGCGTTCCACGCGATTGCGGTCAACGGCTGGACAGCACCAGGCCAACAGCGATCAGCAGTCCCCCCAGGACGAAAAGCGGGGTTATAGCTTCGTGCAGGAACAACCAACCCAGAAGCGTGCCGACAACAGGCTGGGCAAAGAATGTGAGCGAGGCGCGGCCGGCGTCCACCAGCGCAAAGGCGCGGTTCCACAAATACATGGCAAGCGCCGTGCAGATGATGCCCAGGAACAACACGCCGAGGACGACCCACGCCGTGATCTCCCCGGCGCCGATGGTGGCGAGCTCCAGCACGCCGCCAGGCACCGACACAGGCAATCCACCCAGGAAGGCCACCAGGCTGACGACTAACACGTCCAGGTCGCGCGTGACCAGCCTGATCAGCACCGAATAGAGCGCCCACGTCAGTGCCGCACCAAGCAGAGCGAGGTTCCCCAAGAAGAGCGAGGCGTTCAGGGCGGCGTTACGGGGATCGATGACTGCCAGCACGCCGACCGTCGACACCAGAAGGGCGAGCAGGCGCGTGGCACTAATTCGCTCGCCGAGAAGGCGATGGGCAAATACCAGGACGAAAGCCGGCGTGGCTGAGGTGACCAGCGCGCCGTTGGCGGCCGTCGACATCCTGGTGCCGATGAATTGAAGCCCGAGCGAGATGCCGTAACCGACGACGCCGACCGCGAAGACCCGGATGAAGTCCCTGGACGAGATCCTCATCGGACCGCGCAGACGGATGACCGCGTACAACGTCAGGCCGCCGAGCAGCAGGCGAGTGGTGATGAGCGCAAACGGGGGGATGATGTCCAGGACAACCTTGCTGACCACGTACATCGCGCCCCAAATGCCGGCGGCAGCCAGGCCGCTCAGTGTTCCAATGGTCGTGCGGCTCATGATTCGCTGATTATACAGGCGCGAGTTGAGGCCCTGCTACTTTCGCGGCGGTCTTGCGTATATACTTGCGGCTAATCCTGGAAGGACTGGAGGTCCAAATGACCATGCAGCGACCCCCGTTGCGACGCTCACGCAAGAACAAAATGCTCGCTGGAGTGTGCGGCGGACTGGCGGAATTCTTCGGCATCAGCTCGTTCTGGTTCCGCCTCGCTTTTGTGATCCTGCTCATCCCCGGCGGCCTGCCCGGCCTCGTTCCGTACGTGGTGATGTGGATCATTATCCCAAGCGAGTGACCATGGGCGCAGGCCCCGCCATGTTAAGAAGGCCGCCGGCGGTGCCGGCGGCGTTTTCTTGCGATCGAGATGGGGCACTACCAGATGCGAATGACCTGCCCAGGGTAGATCAGATTGGCGTTGCGGATCTGCGGATTGAGCGAAATCAAGCTGCTCAATGTCGTGCCGTAACGCGAGGCGATCTTCTTCAACGTGTCGCCGCGCTGCACGGTATGGAGCGAACCGGAGCCTGGGAGATAGATGACCTGGCCCCTGTAGATCAGGTTGGGATTCGAGATGTGCGGATTGGCCGCGATCAGGTCACTGAGCCTCACGTCGAATCTCGCCGCGATCTTGCGCATCGTGTCGCCCCACTGGACGACATACGTCCCGGATGTCGGCGGTGGGTAGGAGGGTGGATCCGTTGGGGGATACCAGCCTGAACCGGGGATCAGCAGTCGCTGACCCTCATAGATCAGGTTGTAGTTCCAGATGTTGTTCAGCCTGGCGATGGCGTCCATGGTCGTGCCAAAACGGGCGGCCAGTTTCTTGAGCGTGTCGCCGCGCGCCACATAGTACGTGTCATGGCTGCCCTCGCCATCCTGGTACGCTCCAGGCAGCCACAGGGTCTGTCCGGCGTAAAGCCAGTAGCCCAGGCCAGGGTTTGCCAACCGAAGGGCAGCAACGCTGGTGCCGCACTGGCCGGCAACCGAGCCTAGTGTGTCGCCCCACTGGACCACATAGCTCGCCCCGCATCCTCCGGACCAGGCCGCGGCGGGCGTCGGTGCCCCGAACACAACGGCCAGAAGGGCAAGCGCCACTGTGACTGGGATGACCTTCGAGAAGCCCATAGTTCTCCTCCGTGCTGGATACGATCCACGCCTCACGATCACCAGACGACGATTCCGCCGGAAGGTTCCCGCCCGCACCTTTACGCCCGGAGCCTCCCGGTGTCCCCTCCTGTATACCCTGCCCATACAAGAATCACATAACAGGATGGTCTCAGTTCAGGGGCTGTATGGGGGCTCATCCCGCGCCCCGATGAGGGGCTGCGCGCCCGGTTGGTATAATGCCTGCGATCGGTCCAGCTTGTCTCAAACCAGGAGGCCGCATGAATTCCGGCTCATGGAAACGCACGGTTCCTGCTCTCGTGTGCCTCAGCACGATGCTCAGCTGCACCCTGCCATTGACCGCGGGCGGAAGGGAAACGGCGGCAACGATGGTCGTGGAGACCGTCTCGGCCCTGCAGAGGGCCCTGGCGGCATCACAAACCGCCGAGGCTGTGCCGATTCCGCCGTCGACCGTCAGCGAGCCGCCCAGCGCCACTGCCACGCTCTTTGCGACGCCTGTGCCGGAGAAGCCCGTCGTGCAGACCACCACACTGTGCTGGACCGGTCCCGGCATCGCCTATCCCGTGGTGAGCGGCATCAGGGCGGGAGAGGTCGTCAACGTGCTTGGAGTGGGCAGTAGGACTGGATGGCTGGTGATCGAGAATCCGGTCTACGGTGACCGTTGTTGGATCGAGACCAAGAACCTGAAGCTGGATCCGTTCTTCAGCACCGCGGGTCTCGAGGTCTTCAATCCGCCTCCCACGCCGGGACCGAAGATCACTCCGGGGCCGAGTCCCACACCGTGAGACTCCCCGGGCTTATCATCCTTGTCGGGGCGCTCGCCGTCGGATGCTCGTTGACCGTGCCGGCGCCGGCTGCGATTCCGGCCCCTTCAGTCTCGGCACCGGATTCGCTCCCCACGTCGTCGCCGGTGATCCCGTCAGCGGCCCCATCTGCGGAACCGACCTCCACTGCCGAGGTTTTCGTGCCCTTCATCGTGACAACATGGGCGGATAACGTGTTGTTGCGCGCTAATCCGGGCTACCTCTTCCGGCAGTTGACCGTGCTGAACAAGGGGGCCTCGGTGCAAGTCCTGGGACGCGCTCAGGGTGGGGAATGGCTGCTCGTTCAGACGGCCGACAATCGTTCCGGATGGGTATTCGCGCAGCTGGTGGAGCTGGAAGGCAGGGACCTGGAACCGGTGCCCACCGTGGTGCCGTCCGATACGCTCATCGTTCGGGGCCGCGTCACACACGAGAACGGATTCCCGGTCAGCGGGATTCAGTTCGCGCTGGTCCAGGGCACGGGATCGAACGCGCCGCGCACGGACGCCATGACCGACGAATCAGGGATATTCCACGCATTCATGCCGCCAGACTCCCGCGGCACGTGGTGGGTGAGCTACACCGCCATCTCATGCAAAAGCAACATCATGGATGCGGACTGCAACTGGGCTGGGAAGCCGTTTCCCGAAGGCGTTTCCCTCGAACTGCCGCAGGGGGCGGACTCGATCCTGGAGTTTGGCTGGAAGTGAAGGCTTGACGATCCGGGGTGACCCTGTGCGCCTCGGCGCAGCGCGTATCCGGCTGCGCCACGTCCGAGCGGTCAGTCTAACGGACTGCGGCGCGTTCGTTTCAACTCCCCATGCAGTTTCTTGGTCCTCAACCGCCGCTCCTTTGAAGCGGCGGTCGCCCTCGTAGGCCGGCGCGGCTTCGGTCGCCTCAGCGCAGCCTCCAAGAGTGCACGAAGGCGCTCCAGAGCATCTTCCCGGTTTCGCGCCTGCGTGCGATGGCGGCTCGCCTGGATCACGACGATGCCCGCCGGCGTCGCCCGCCTTCCGGCCTTGTGGATGAGTCGCTGCCTGGTCTCAGGATCAAGGTGCCGGCAGAGGCGCGCATTAAAGCTCAGTTGGACCGCGGTGGCGACTTTGTTCACATTCTGGCCGCCGGGCCCAGAGGCGCGAACCAGGTCAAGGTCCACCTCACGCAGGCAAAGCAGCACTACTCGGTTGGGATTGTTCACGGCGACAGCGATCGTCGGGTGGCGGGGCAGGACTCTGGCTGCCGCAGCAGGGAGCCTGCAGCCACGACGGCTAGAACATCAGGTCGTTGACCTCGGCCATCATCCCGGGCGAAGGCCGCAGATCCGCCTCCGTCAGCCGGTTCAGGGGCGTCTCAACGAGATTGTGCGTCTCGGTCAGGGTGGGACGAGTCGTGTCGACGAACAGCAGCCCGGTGACCAGCCATTTCATGCGGTGAGATTCTTCGATGACGCGGTAGGCCTCGGAGCGCCTGGTTGGGTCGTAGTCTTTTTCGAGGTTCTTCAGGATCACGGTCGAGCCGTCGTGCAGCTCAACCTCGCGCGTCTCGCCTTCCTTCATTTCCTGCTCGAGCATGATCTCCTCGCGCGGGGCAATGTAGGTGATGTCGTGCAGAGGCTCTTCGTGGTCCTTGCCCCAGGCGTACGAATGGAAGGCATTGCTCTGATTGTTGAAGGTGACGCACGGGCTGACGATATCCAGTACGGCAATGCCGTTGTGCGACAGCGCGGCCTTGAGCAGTTCCTTGACCTGCCTGGGATTCCCGGCAAAGGAGCGCGCCACGAAGGTGGCGTTTGACGCCAGGGCTTCGAGGCAGATATCGACCGGCATATAGGGGTTGGTGCCCTGATGCTTGAGGCTGAGCCCCACCTCGGCGGTGGCCGAAAACTGGCCCTTGGTCAACCCGTACACGCCGTTGTTCTCCACGATGTAGAGCATGTTGACATTGCGGCGCACCACGTGCTTGAACTGCCCCATGCCGATGCTGGCGGAGTCGCCGTCGCCTGAGATGCCGATGCCCTTCAGCCGGTAGTCGCCGAACAGGGCGCCGGTGGCGACGGGGGGCATGCGGCCGTGCAGTCCATTGAAGCCAAAGGAACGGTTGAGGAAGTACGTCGGCGACTTGCTGGAACAGCCAATGCCGCTGAACTTCACGACATCCTCCGGTACGATGTTCATCTCGTACAGGGCGCTGACGATCTGGTTGGAGATCGAATTGTGACCGCAGCCCTGGCACAACGTCGTGGGGCTGCCGCGATAGTCGTTCTTGGTAAGCCCGGCAAGGTTCGCCTGTGCAGGTGCGCCAGCCATTGGAAGTGCTTCGGTCATTGGGTTACTCCTTACGACCCTGGCGGGTCAGATCGTCTCGATCCATGAAACCAGCGGCCCGGAATGCGGGCGGCTGCCTATTTGCGCTTCGATTCCGACGCGCCTCTCCGCGTTGCCTTGCGGGCGGTCGGGCGCGGGCTTGCCAGCGCAGAGGGCTTGGTGCGTGACGCCACCCTGCCGTTGCCTCTTTCGACCCTGCCGGGCCTGGAGAGTGCGCCGCGCTGGGCGAGGATACCCTCGCGTATCCAGCTGGCAGCCGCGGGCAGGCCGTCCCCATACGCCACCGACCTGAGCGCCGTGGCGTGCTCGGGGTACTCGATCTTCAGCAGCTGCGCCAACTGCCCGTCGCGGTTCATTTCGACGACGAAAACCGGTGCGTGAGCCGAGATGAATTCCTTGACGGAATCTGTGAAGGGCAGCGCGCGCACGCGCATGAAATCCGTCTTGAGGCCGTGTTCGGCGGCCAACTGATGCTGGGCCTCCAATACGGCCGCTTCGGTTGAGCCGAAGGCAAGGATGCCTGCCTTTGCGCCCGCCAGCTTGTGGACAACAGGGGCGGGGACGTGCTTTCTAGCGGTCTCGTACTTCTCCTTCAGCCGCTCCATCATGCGGCGCCAGACGACGGCGTCCTCTGTGTAGCGGGCATACTCGTCATGGCCCGTTCCGCGCGTGAAGTAGCCGCTGGCGGGATGCCGGTTGCCCGGGAGGGTGCGATACGGCACCGCATCCTGATCCTTGTCGAGATACCTCGCCCAATTGCCTTTGAGCGCTTCCAGGTCCTTCTCCCACAGGATCTTGCCGCGCTGCATGGGAACATCCGGGTAGTCGAAGGGCTTGCTCATCCACTGATTCATGCCCATGTCGAGATCGCTCAGGACGAACACGGGCCACTGCAGCTGCTCCGCGATATCGAAGGCGCGCCATCCGAACTCAAAGCATTCGTGGACGCCTCCGGGCAGCAGGATCACCTGCTGCGTGTCTCCGTGCCCGAGGAAGTTCACGAAGGTCAAGTCGCCCTGCGAAGTGCGCGTGGGCAACCCCGTTGAGGGCCCGATGCGCTGCACGTCCCAGACGACCAGCGGCACCTCGGTGTAGTAGGCCAGGGCGGCGAACTCGGTCATCAGGCTCAGGCCCGGACCCGAGGTGGAGGTCATGGAACGCAGGCCGCTCCAGCCCGCGCCGATGGCCATGCCAATGGCTGCCAGTTCGTCTTCTGCCTGAACGACTGCATAGGTGTGCTTGCCGTCCTCGCGCTTGCGCAACCGGGGGAGGTAATCGTTCAGGGCCTCTGCCAGCGATGAAGCCGGCGTGATCGGATACCAGGCCGCGAACTGCACTCCTCCGAAGATGCAGCCGATCGCCGCGGCCGTGTTGCCGTCCGCCATGATCAGCCCCTCGGTCTTGGACATCGGCTCCACGTGGAAGGGGTCGCGCTTTTCGAGGTTGAGACGTGCCCACTCCGCGCCGGCCTGGACCGTATTGAAGTTCATGTCGATGGGTTTCTGCTTGCCCTTGAAGTGGAACTCGAGGGCCGCGCGGATCTTCTCGAGCTCAATGCCCAGCATGTGCGCCACCACACCCACGTAGACCATGTTACCGACCAGGTCCCGGAAGTCCGGGCCGATGTTCGGGTCCTTGCGCACGATCTCCTTCACCGGCATGGCATAGACGGCAATGTCGGTGCGCGTGATGGGCTGTTTGATGTCGTCCGCATGGAAGAATGCGCCACCTGCCGCCACCGACGCCAGGTCGCGGGCGAACGATGCCGGATTCATGGCCACCACGACCTCCTGCTCCTCGCGGCGTCCAAGATAGCCGTCCTTGCTGAGGCGGATCGTGTACCACGTGGGCTGGCCCTGGATGTTGGAGGGGAAGAGGTTCTTGCCCGAGACGGGGATGCCCATCTTGAACAACGCGCGCAGGATGGTGGTGTTGGCGGTTGAGCTGCCGGAACCGTTGACGGTTCCGACTGTGATCGAGAAGTCGTTCACTATGCTCTTGGTCATCGTTCTCCTTCAGAAGTCCTGGCTCGCCGCGCCGGGCTAGGTGGGCCGCTGCGCCAGCAGATCCACGTGCGCCACGAGGGCCTCACGTCCGCCGGCGTAGTCTCCCGAGCAGATGCATTCGACCATGCGGCGGTGATAGTCCCAAACCTCTTTCAAGTAGGCCATGTCGCCGGAATACAGGTTCAGGCCGACCGCTTCGTACATGTCCCAGTAGGCCTCCAGCAGGCCGGTGACGAACGGATTGTCGAGGCGGCGAAAGATGAGCAGATGCAGGCTCCGATGCTCTTCGTGCGGAACCTGCACGGATGCGGCGTTGAGCTTCTCGTGCGCCCTGGCGACGAGCGCCTGCAGGGCGGCCTTATCTTCCGCGGTCAGCCGGCGTGTCGCCTCTTCCCAAAAGGCCTCTTCCAGATGATTGCGCAGGTCGGCGAACTGATCGAAGTGGCCGTTGTTGAGGGCGAGCGCATAGCCCAGGCTCTGACGCACGGCGGGTGCGAATGAGAACGGACGCCGGCGGGTACCGGTTCGCGGCTTGACGTCCACGAGCCCCAGGGCGCGGGCCACCTCCAACTGCTCCCGCAGCGCAGCCAGGCTGATGCCGAGCTCGCGGCTGAGACCCGCTAGCGCCGGCAAGGCCGCATCGGCCTCAGGGTGCGCGGCAAGGTAGCGCATGAACTCGGAAATCTCGGGGGAGGCACGTTCTCTAAGCATATAAGTCTGATTAATCCGATTAATCGGAATATACACCGCTTTGTGCACTTGGTCAAGGCCAATTTGGCCTCGGGCTGGTTTCCCGTCAACTTGACAGTTAGAACAGATGTGCTATGATGTGATCCTTGCCATCACCGAAGCGAAACACCATCACCCGAACTCCCAAGGTGGAGCGTTACTTCGTCGTGGACAACGCGTTGTTCAACGACGAAAGCCTCTCGTGGGAGGCGCGCGGGCTAATGGGCTATCTGCTATCGAAGCCAGATCACTGGCAGGTGCGCCTTCACGACCTGACGAAGCGCGGACCTGCAGGGGAGCACAAGGTCCGGCGCATTCTGCGCGAACTGCGCGAGGCCGGCTACCTGGAGAGGCGGCGCATCAAACGACCTGACGGGACTTTCGACTGGGTGACAACCATCCACGAGTCACCGCTCGATGCGGCGGATGAGGGACCGGAGGAGGAGGTACGCTATCGCATCAATCCGGCGATACTCGGGATACCGGACGAATAACTCCGGTGTTCCAAGCGGTAAGAGCCATCTCCCCAAACCGCGTATGCCATCTCCCCAAACCGCATATGCCATCTACCCAAACGGTAACTCCCCCGCCTGGGTATCCAGATGTGGTTCACCCAGGGATGGCTCTTCCACGTCTGGGGAAGTGCCCGATATAGGAAGTACTTGAGTCAGCAAGTACTGAATCAGCAAGTACCCATCCAGCAAGTATTGACACAGACGACGCAGAGACGGCGGCGGCGACAAGACAACCCGGATAGTGGATACACTCATAGGAGCAGCCCCACCGGCCTGCGGCCACCTGCCCCAGATCGACGCTGCGCGCGCGAGTCGATTCACGCCAAGTACGTCGATTCCGGGGAGGCAGGAGGGGGCGAGGCGCATATTCACTGCGGGGTGACCGCCGGATGCCAGTGATGACGGACATGGAATCACATCGGCTTCATTAGTGTATAATTGCGCGACATCGAGCAATCACCGACTCAAGACGCGAGCGACCACGCCGATACTCCGGCTCGCGGCAAGGAATTGATGGCACCGCCGTTTTCATTTTCCCCTGAGTACTGGGCAGCACTTCAAATCAATCAGAAGGACCTCGAGGCTCTCCAAACGCATTTATTGGAGGTTGAAACGCCGCTTACCGCGCAGGACCTGACCTCCGTGTTCGTGTCCTGGCGCATTAAGGCGGAGCAATTGGCGCGCACGGACCAGATCAAGGCGGCCGGCAGGGCGTACTTACCGCGCGAGACCTATGCTGCGGGCGAAGAGCTGGTGTTCCCCGCCCTGGAGTGGAAGAGGGGGAAGGTGCTGGCCAACAGGCCGGGCGTGAATCCCGGGACCAGCGCATTCGCTGTGATCACGGTCAGGATGGAAGACGGCGCAGAGCGCATGTTCGCCGCGGGGCTCGATGATCACGGCCTGAATGAATCACCCGGCGATGGAACCGCGGCCGTGGGCGCTGCATTTGACGACATCATCGAAGAGCACGGGGAGTCGATCCAGCACAAGCTGGAGGCGGCCCTGGCGGCCGACGCGGCGCTGGTGCGCATTGCCGGCCGTTGGTTCCCGCGCGGCCTGCTCATAGACGTCAGCGAGGGTCAGCTGAACCTGGCCGAGGCTGTGCTGGACATGGCGCAAGGCGAGCCGCAGGAGGCCTCGGCGCTGCTCAAGGACGTCGAACTGCCCGCGGGCATCAACCTCAAGCTGGCCGAGTTTTCGCTGAATCGCGCGCTGCAGGACGACGAGCGCTTTGACGAGGTGGGCCCGGCAGGGCAGGTCCTGTGGTGTCTGCGCAAGTTGGAGCCGGAGGGGGTGCGGCAGGTGCCTGCGTTCCTGCAATACCAGACGATCGAGCATGATCGGTCCGCCATGGATGAGGCCATGCTCGGGCTCGAGGCGCAGCTGGATGATGAGCTCACCGAGGCTACTCCTGCCGCGGGCGAGCGCAAAGAGGTCAAGGAAGTCACCATCAGCCTGATCTACCCGCACCTGCGTGCGGGCACGCTGCCGCTTTCCGCGCGCACGCGGGCGCTTTTCCCCACGGCCTATGAGTCGCCGCGCGTACGCTTCACGCTGGTGGATGCGCGCTCCGGCGTGAAAATGCCGGCCTGGGTCGTGCGGGAGCACGGCTACGCATTCGGCCTGCGCGAGTGGTACAAGTCGCACCAGCTCATTCCGGGCAGCCTGGTGTCCGTCAGGCAGGGTCAGCGGCCCGGCGAGGTGATCGTCGAGGCGAAGACCCAGCGGTCCTCAAAGGACTGGATCCGCACGCTGATCGTCGGCGCAGACGGCGGCATGGTGTTCGCGATGCTGAAGCAGCCGATCACGGCCGAGTTCAATGACCGCATGGCGATCCATGTCGGCGACTTCGATGCCCTCGACCCGATTTGGGAAAAGAAGCGTTCCTTCGAAGAGCAGGTCGTATCCGTGATGCGGGAGCTGACCAAGGTAAGCCCGCAGGGGCACGTCCACGCGCAGGAGCTGTACGCGGCCATCAATCTCGTGCGCCGCGTGCCGCCGGCGCCGCTGCTGTGCCTGCTCACAACCCAGGAACGCTTTGTGCACGTGGGGGATCTCCACTTCAGGCTGGAAGAAAACCCGTGAGCCTGCTCAAGCCTACGGCCAAGACCCCCTTTCACATCGACTTCGATTGGTGGGAGAAGAACGATCGCGACTGGCGCGTCTTCCTGCGGTCGCTCCTGTGCGCCGAGCACCAGCAAAGCCTGGCGGAGGTGGCCGAGGATGCCCTGATCGACTGGATCGATCCGAAGACCGCCGAGGTGAAGCCGGTGGACGGCATCCAGCACGCGCTGATGCATCACTGCGCGCTGCAGCCGGACTTCCTGAATGAGCACACGACCGTGGTTGAAGCCGTGTTTCGCGTGCTGCTGGTCACCGGGAATCAGCCGCTCAGCGCCGAGGCGCTCGGGAAGAAGCTTGGCAGACCGGCCGAGACCATCCTGAGGACCCTGGGCGGACCGCGCGTGTATCGCGGCCTCAGGCCGCTGAGCGCCTCCGCGGTCGACGCTGCCTGAGATCACCCGCAGTATCCAATAGAAGCAAAGACATCTGCCAGGTACCTGTCCGGGCAAACCGAGAAAACAGTCAATTGGAAGGGAAGTGACCAATGAAAAGAAGCGGCTTCACGGTCATGATAGCAGCCGTCGTGCTCCTCGCCTCCGTGCTGGCCTGCGGGGGATCAATGACCACTGCCAACATCGGTGACGCCTGGATGTCAACGGACAACGACGGGAACAATAGGACGACCACGTTCAGCCAGGACGCCGTTTTTTATGCCCAGGTGGATCTGAGGAATGCTCCCGACGACACAAAGCTCAAAGCCTCATGGATAGCTGTCGCTGCCGAAGACACGGATCCAAACCTGCTGATCGACGAGGTCGAGTACACGTCGGGCGACGGCCTGATCCACTTTGATCTTGAAAACGACAATCTCTGGCCCTTGGGACAATATAAGGTCGATATCTACCTGAACGACACACTGTCCAAGACCCTGACATTTGAAGTGCGCTGAGGCCACGCGAATCCACACGGCCGCCATGCCTCAGATATGGCGGCCGTGTGGATTCGCTCTGTCGCCTCTCCCCCGCAGTCGGCCGGCAGCCGAATTGACGGGCGCTGAGTCAAGCTTTATACTGATTACGACCGCGGTCGGGATGAGCCATCCCCTTGGCGGTCCGGCGGCGCGTTTCGCGGCGTTTCGCCCCTGTAGCTCAACGGACAGAGCAACTGCCTTCTAAGCAGGAGGTTGTGGGTTCGAATCCCGCCAGGGGCGCCAGGCAAGGCCTACCATGAGGCGAGTAGACCCCAAGCAGCACTTTAGAACGTATGAGAGACATGGAGATAGGACTATGGAACGAACAGGTTTGATCAAGGTTGGCGGCAAAGACGCTACGGTGATCGGCGCTGACGTGAAGGTCGGGGACCTCGCCTCGGATTTCACCGTGCAGAAGAACGATTGGTCCACCATGCGCGGCCTGGCCGACACGGCTGGGAAGGTGCGCATACTGGCGGCCGTGCTGTCCCTTGAGACGGATACTTGCGACCGCGAGACCCGCCGCTTCAACCAGGAAGCCGCCGCGCTGGGTAAGGACATCGTCATAGAGGTCATCAGCACTGACCTGCCGTATACGCAGGAGCGCTGGTGCGGCGCGGCCGGTCTGGACCAGGTGCTCACCGTGTCGGACCACATGGCGGGGGAGTTTGGAGAGAAGTACGGCGTGTTGATCAAGGAACGCCGTACACTTCGCCGAGCCGTCTTTGTGGTGGGAAAGGACGACAAACTCAAGTATGTGGCCTACATGCCGGAGCTGAGCGTCGAGCCGGACTACGCCGCCGTGCTGGAATCGGCGAAGAAGGCACTCGGATAGGAACGCAGGTCGCAGCGCCTCGGGCGCCCGCCATGTGGCCGGGGTGCCCGCCTCCCCTTGCAGGTTGCGCCTCATGACCGCGCCCGAAGGAGCATGAAATGCCCACCGTGATCCGCAGATCGGACACATTCACGATCACAGAAAAACGCCGCGAGGTGCGCGGCGCCCTCGGGTGGCAAGTCACCGCCGGGGTATGGAGTCCACCCACCGATCTCTTCGAGACCGCCGATGAGTACGTGGTGACCGTGGAGATCGCCGGCATGCGCGAGTCCGATTTTGAGGTGGTCCTCGATAGAGGCATGTTGGTCGTTACGGGCCAGCGTCCGGACATCACCCAGCGGCGTGCGTATCATCAGATGGAGATCCATTTTGGCAAGTTCTCCTCCGCGGTGGGATTGCCGGGCCCGGTGGACCTGGAGAATTCCCAGGCAGAGTACAAGAACGGCTTCCTGGTCGTCAGGCTGCCGAAAGCGAAACGTGTTGACGTGAAGATCGAGGAATGATGCCTGCATCCCGCTGGCAAACCAGCATGGCCGAACTTCTGGACTGGATGGGCCAGGCCGACGAAGAGCTGAGGATGCTCGTGCCGTCGGTCCTGCCTGCCATTGGGAAGAAGGAAACTGGTGCGGAAGATGCCGGGGGCGCATCCGAGCCGCAGAAGTACCCGGACGTGCTGCCGATCCTGCCCTTGCGCGGCGTGGTCGTGTACCCACAGACCGCCGTGCCGCTGACGGTCGGGCAGGCCCGGTCCATAAAGCTGGTCGATGATGTTGTGGCGGCCGACAAGCTCGTCGGGCTGGTCACGTCCACCAATCCCGAGCTCGAAACGCCGGGTCCCAACGACCTGTATCGCGTCGGGGTCATCGCCACCGTCCACCGTCTGCTGCGGGCACCGGATGGAACCGTGCGGCTCCTGGTGCAGGGGCTGGACCGGTTCAAGGTGGTCGAGTTTGTTTCGGAGGAACCCTACCTCAAGGCGCGCATCGAGCTGAACCCCGAGACAGTGGAGGAGGGCCTGGAGATCGATGCGCTGGCGCGCAATGCCCGCGACCAGTTCCAGCAGATCACCCAGATGATCCCCTCGTTCCCTGAGGAGCTGGTGAACTCGATCACCTCCCTCGAGAACGCCCTGCAGACGGCGTACACCATAGCCAATTTCCAGCGCATCGAGCTCAAGGATGCGCAGGAATTGCTGGAGCTCGACTCGGTCACCGAGAAGCTTCGCAAGCTCATCGGCCTGCTGGTGCGCGAGGCTGAGGTGCTGACCCTCGGACAGAAGATCCAGAACGAGGCGCGCGGCGAGATCGAGAAGGTGCAGCGCGAGTACTACCTGCGCGAGCAGATGAAGGCGATCCAAAAAGAGCTTGGGGAAAAGGACCAGCAGGCGGCCGAGGTCGAGGAGCTGCGCAAGAAGATCGACGACTCCCAGATGCCGCCCGAGGCCGACAAGCAAGCGCGCCAGGAGCTCGATCGGCTCTCACGCCTGCCCAGCGCCGCAGCGGAGTACGGCGTCATTCGTACGTACCTCGACTGGATGGTGACACTACCCTGGTCGAAAACGACCGAGGACAATCTCGATATCCCGCATGCCCGCGAGATCCTGAATGCCGACCACTACGGCCTCGAGGATGTGAAGGATCGCATTCTCGAATTCCTGGCGGTACGCAAGCTGCGCCTGGATCGCAAGGAGGAGTTCAAGGAGCCTTCGAAGGATCAGATACGGCGCGAGCGCGAAGGCGTGATCCTGTGCTTCATCGGTCCGCCGGGCGTTGGCAAGACCTCGCTGGGACAATCGATCGCCCGGGCCATGGGACGCAAGTTCATCCGCGCTTCTCTCGGCGGCGTCCGCGACGAAGCGGAGATCCGCGGGCATCGCCGGACCTACATCGGCGCCCTGCCGGGCCGCATCCTGCAGTCCCTGAGGCGCATCGAATCCCGGAATCCGATCTTCATGCTGGATGAGGTGGATAAGCTCACCTTCGATTACCACGGCGACCCGGCCTCGGCGCTGCTGGAGGTCCTGGACCCGGAGCAGAACAGCGAATTCCGCGACAACTACCTGGAGGTGGCGTTCGACCTCTCGCAGGTGTTCTTCATTACGACGGCCAACACGGCCGAGACCATCCCGGGTCCGCTCTACGACCGCATGGAGGTCATCTACCTCTCGGGCTACACCGACAAAGAGAAGATCGCCATCGCCAAGGGGTACCTGATCCCGAGGCAGATCCGCGAGAACGGCCTCCGGCCTGAGGAGATCGACTTCCGGGATGAGTCGCTGCAGAAGATCATCCGCGAATACACCCGCGAGGCCGGGGTGCGCAGCCTCGAGCGCAAGATCGGCGCCATCTGCCGCAAGACGGGCACACGCATTGCGGAGGGCAAGGGGGAGAAGTTCGAGATCACCCCTGCGCTGGTGGAGGAATTCCTTGAGAAGCCGATCTTCTACGGCACGGAGGAACTCAACGCGCGTACCTCGGTGCCGGGGATCGTGCCGGGGCTGGCGTACACGCCCTTCGGCGGCGATGTGTTATTCGTCGAGGCCACCAAGATGCCCGGCGGACGCGGATTCCAGATCACGGGCTCCATTGGGAATGTTATGCAGGAATCGGCCAGGGCGGCGCTCTCATACGTTCGCTCCCGAGCCGAAGGGATGGGCATTCCTTCGGAGTTCTTCGACAAGCATGACCTGCACCTGCACATTCCCTCCGGCGCCTCTCCCAAGGACGGACCGTCCGCGGGTGTGACCATGGCGACCGCTTTGGTCTCGCTCATCGCCGGGAGGAAGGTGAAGCCGCACCTCGGAATGACCGGTGAGATCACGCTCCGAGGCCAGGTGCTGCCGATCGGCGGTGTCAAGGAGAAGGTACTGGCGGCGCATCGCAACGGCTTGAAGACCATCGTGCTCCCGGAACGCAACAAGCACGATCTGGAGGACGTTCCGGCCGAGATCAAGGAATCCATGAAGTTCGTCTTCGTGCAGACCGTCGATGACGTGCTGAGCGCGTCGCTGGAACCGGCCGCGCCGAAGGCGAAGGCGCCTGGGGCGACCAGCAAGGCGCAGGCGAAGAAGAGCAAGACGAATGGCAAGAATCGTTCTGGCCGAAGATGACGCGACCATGGCCCGCCTGCTGGGCACACTGCTCAGGATGGACGGCTACGATGTCATGGCGGTTGACGGCGACGCCGACGTGGCCGCTGCCGTGGAACGCCTGGCGCCCGACGCCCTTGTCCTGGACATGATCTTTGCCCAGCAGAATGGGCTGGAACTGGTCGAACGCATCCGGCACTCGAAGTTCGGCGCCAAGCTGTACATCATCATGATCTCGGGCCTGAGCGTCCGTGACGAGTGCCTGCGCAGCGGCGCAGACGATTTTCTTCTAAAACCCTTCATGCCCGACGAGTTGGTGGGTCTCCTGCGAACGCATCTGCCAAGCGCGACATGACGCAGTTGCAGATGCGGGAGTTCAAGTACCCCGAGGACTACCCCGGCGTGTTGCGCCTGTGGGAATCGGCCGGCGTGGGCGTGCGCGTCGGACCCTCTGACACTCCGGCGGAGATCCAGAAGAAGCTGCAGCGCGACCCTGACCTCTTCCTGGTGGCCGAGTCGGAGTCACAGATCATTGGGACGGTCATCGGTGGTTTTGACGGCCGGCGCGGACTGGTGTATCACCTGGCCGTGGCCGTGCCGTTCAGGCGCCGCGGCGTGGCATCGCAACTGATGGCCGAGGTCGAACAGCGGCTGCGACACAAGGGGTGCATTCGCTGCTACCTGCTCGTCCGCCCCGACAATTTGGAAGCGATTGAGTACTACGAGACCGTCGGCTGGAACCTGCTCGACGATCACATCTTCGCCAAGGACCTGGCCTGAGGCAGATGCGCGTAGCCGTACTTGTCGTCTCTGACCGTTCGTATCGCGGTGAACGCGCGGACGCATCCGGACCGGCGCTGGCGAGGCGCCTTGCACAGCAAGGCAGCAAGGTGACCGGGCAGGAGCTGGTACCCGACGAGCTGGCGATGATCCGCGACAGGCTGATCAGCTGGGCGGATCAGGACGTCGCCGACATCATTCTCACCACGGGCGGGACTGGCTTTGCCCCGCGCGACGTGACACCCGAGGCGACGCTCGCGGTCATTGAGCGCGAGGCGCCGGGGCTCTCGGAGGCGATGCGCGCCGCCAGCCTGGCGATTTCACCGCACGCCATGCTCTCGCGCGCCAGGGCCGGGATCCGCGGCCGCACTCTGATCGTGAATCTGCCCGGCAGCCCGAAGGGCGCGGTGGAAAACCTTGAAGTGATCCTGCCGGCGCTCGAACACGCCGTTGCGCTGCTGCGCGGCAGTCCGGATGCCGAGTCGGGACACCTGAAAGCCGCGGTATAATCCAGCGGTTTGTGACACGATCTTCCCTGCGCTATTGCCTGCCAACTGGTGAGCGAACAACCGTCGGGGTGGAAATCTGCAGTCTGAGGACCGACCAATGATCGATGTGAACGACCTTCGCAAGGGTGTGACCTTCGAACTGGATGGGGGGCCGTATAAGGTGCTGGAGTACAGCCACAACAAGACCGGCCGGGGCAATGCCTCCATCAAGATCAAGGCCCGGAATCTGATCACTGGCGCGAATATCGACAAGACCTTTCAGTCCGGGGATCGGATCCAGGACGCGCGGTTGGACTTCCACAATGTCCAGTACCTGTACGCCGATTCCGATTTCTACTACTTCATGGACAATCAAACCTTCGAGCAGCCTGGCATCAAGGCTGAGATACTGGGCGACGATGCCCTGTACCTGAAGGCCGGCATGGAAGTGAAGTTGACGTTCTACAATGGACAGCCGTTGGACGTTGAACTGCCCACCTCGGTCGACCTGGAGGTCAAGCAAGCCGACGTGGCGGTCAGGGGCGATACCGCTACCGGCGTCTCGAAGAAGGTCAGGACCGAGACCGGCCTCGAAGTGCAGTGCCCGCAGTTCGTGAAAGTCGGGGACGTGATCCGCGTGGACACCCGTACCGGCGAGTACGTAACGCGGGTCTAGGTCGGACCAGCCCGGCCCGGTTGCGAGCTGACCGCGAGACCGCCGGCCGCTCTGACGGCGGTGGTGCAGATGTTGCTCGCGCTCCGGGCATACTCCACGCCAATGAAAACTCCGGCAGGAAAAGAGTGTCGATACTTCTACGGCAACTACTTCCGCGGCCGCAACACGGAAGAGTGCCGGCTCCTTCGGGATTCTGGGCAGCGCTGGAGCCGGGATCTGTGCACATCCTGCGCCGTGCCGGAGATCTTGCGGGCGAACGCCTGCGAATTCCTGCGCTTCCGGGCAGAGGTTGCGCGGCCCTTGAGCGCGGTCCTGCAGCGCCGTGTTCGTGTCCTGGCCCGCTGCGAGAAGACCGGGCGCGATGTGCCGGAGCCCGAGATCGGGTGCGGGGAATGCCATCCCCTACCCCCGGAATTCGTCGTGAAGGATTGATGATTGCGTGAGGGAGGCGCGGGCCCGCCTGGCAATTCGACCGGACATGCCGATCACACTGCTGCTTGACCTCGACGATACGCTTCTGGACACCAACTCCGAGATGTTCCTCCCGGCGTACTATCGCGCGCTTGCGGATCACTTCTGCGATGCGGTTCCGCCCGATGTCATGCTGGCGGCGCTGCGCTCCGGTGCGCAGCGCATGATGCTGAACCGGGATTCATCGCGCACGCTGCAGCAGGTCTTTGAGGAGGAGTTCTATCCGCGGCTGGGCGGTGATGCGCACGTGCCGCGCGCAGGGATTGCTGACTTCCATCGTGATGTCTTTCCCGGGCTAGGTTCCGCAACCCGAAGGCGACCGGGAGTGCGCGAATTGATCGATTGGGCGCAGTCGGTGGGGCATCAGGTGGCGTTGGCGACGGATCCAGTACTCCCGATGGTGGCGACCCGCGAGCGCGTGCGCTGGGCAGGCCTGGACCCTGAACGTTTCGAGATCATCTCCTCCTTCGAGACGTTTCACTTCACCAAGACGCATCCCGCCTATTTTGCCGAGGTGCTCGGTCGGATGGGCTGGCCGGATCGTCCGGCGCTGATGGCCGGCAATGACGTGGAGCGGGACCTGCTGCCAGCCAGGCGCCTCGGTCTGGCAACCTTTCATGTGAACGGCAGCCGGAAATCGGCCGGGGACCATTCCGGCGACCTCGGTCAGCTGCGCGAGTGGATCCAGGCGCATGAGGGCGATATCCAGGCGCCATCCTTCGACACGAAGGAGGCCGTTCTGGCGGTGCTGGAGGCAACGCCGGCGGTGCTCCAGGCGCTGACGGCCGATCTGACGCCGGCGCGCTGGAAACACGAGCCCACCGCCGACGATTGGGCGATGATCGAGCTGGTCTGTCACCTGCGGGATACTGAACGCGAGGTGCATGCGCCGCAGGTTCAAACGCTGCTCGAGACGGATGTTCCATTTGTTGCGCGCCCGGACGTCGCCGTGTGGGCCAAGCAGCGACGCTATCTGAGCGAGGACGGCCCGGCCGCCGTGCAGGCATTCGCAGTCGCACGCGCGGCCTGCGTGCAGCGTCTGCGATCTGTGCCGGATCCCGTTTGGGGAAAGCTGGCCCGCCACGCCATTTTCGGACCAACGAACTTCCTGGAAGTCATCGGCTTCATGGCAGAGCATGATCGGCTGCACCTGCAGCAGGCGTGGCGCACGCTGCGTATGCCGTCCGAGCCGGCGCATCGGAACTAGCCGCGCCGTGTTATACCTGCAGGCCGAGCTGTAGGACAAGACGACCTCTTGTCCTACTTTTTTAGGAGATCGGGATGAGGAAAAGAGTTGTCCTTACCGGGATGGGCTGCATCAGCCCGCTGGGTCAGTCGGTGCCCGAGACATGGGACGGAGTGGTCCTTGGGCGCTCGGGCGCGGGTCCGATCACCCATTTCGACGCTTCCACGCACAAAACCAGATTTGCCGCCGAAGTGAAGGAATTTGACGGCGTTGGCCGCTTTGGCACGCGCGAGGCGCGCAAGATGGACCCCTTCGCGCAATTCGCGGTCGCGGCCGCGGACGAGGCCATGAACCAGGCCAGGCTGCAGATCGATGAGGCCAATCGCGACCGCACAGGCATCATTGTGGGCACGGGCATCGGGGGCATTGGAACCATGATGGCCAACTACGAGGTGCTGAAGGAACGCGGCGCCGACCGGGTGAGCCCGTTTCTTATTCCGATGATGATCTCCGACAGCGCGGCCGGCATGCTGGCCATCCGTACCGGCGCCCGCGGCCCGAACATGGCGATCGCAACCGCATGTGCAACCGGCACCAATGCCCTGGGCGAGGCGGCAGCCATGATCCGCCGCGGCGCAGCGGATATCATGCTCGTCGGATCGGCGGAGGCAGCCATTGGGCCCCTGGCCATGGCCGGACTCAACGCCATGACGGCTCTGTCC
>JAZDHO010000005.1:0-2256 GCA_043805815.1 Chloroflexota bacterium | reverse complement strand
GCCACATTTCCTCTCCGTCGGGAGCGTGCGGGCGGCGATTCACGGGTTGATAGACGTACTGGACAATTACGACTCTGCGGTCGTAATTGTCCAATGAGCCACGGTGGCGCCGTTCTCGACGGTGCAAAGGTGAAACGCATGACTGCACCCACTGTCATATTCTCAGCTTGGTGGTCCGGCAACCGTAGACTGACGCCGTAGAGATATAATGTTTGCTTGTGACACAGATGACCAGACCTGAGCCAGTGTTGATCGGGTTTTTTCCCAAGAAGACCGCTTGCCCTGATGCGTTCTTCGGCAAGACAGCGGTTGAGGAAATCTGCAGCGTCAGCGATTGCATTTCAAGTGGCCCCGAGGGCTGGATTGACCAGTGGAAACACAACGTGACCTGGTGGTTTTTTGACACCGAGGCGGCCGCAAGAGAAGTAACCGGGGAAGAAGAATACGACATGTATGCCTACAGGCTCTTCCCAGTCGTTTTCGATCGTGACACTGAGACCCCGATTGACGTCGACGCCTCGGCCGAAGGAGACTTGGGGTGCTATGAGTTCCTTGGGTACGATATTGTGAGTCGCTCCCGTGGGACCAACTTCGAGTGCTCCCCGCTCTCCTGCAACGGCGGCTGCAAAGAATACGATGTGAACCGTCACTGCCTCGTGGATGCCGTTGACGAAGCCTGGCGGGTCGCCAAGGAGATCGCCCACGACAGTGCGGAGAAGGGGAGCTGGGAGCCAGGTCCCTACTACCTCTTCGAGGTGTACCGCAGAAGTCGCAACCAGTCGTGCTTGACCGCCAGAACTGCCGCCTGCAGCCACCCCAGCGGGAGTTGATCTGGCGCCCCAGCCATCGGGGCGCGGTGGTCTTCGGCACAGCCCTGGTTGGGTCGAGGTCGGGCGGTAGGCGTTCGGCAGGTCAGGCAGCGCCTCAGCGCCGAGGTTCACGCTGTTGTTCGTGCCCCCGCAACAGCCAGCTGTAGAATAAATCGGGGACGAGCTTTCTCTTCGCACTGCTGTCCTGCTACGATACTTCTCCTCCAGAGAAGAGCGTTTCGCATCGACTATCTGCTGTCAGGGGTCGTGTTGGGTCTCAGCGCCGGTATCGCGCCGGGACCGCTGTTGACCCTGGTGATCACCGAAACCCTGCGCCACGACCTCCGCGCGGGGGTGAAGGTCTCGCTCGCCCCCCTGATCACCGACCTGCCGATCGTCCTGATGACCCTCCTCCTGGCCTCGCGCTTCTCGACAGCGCCTGTCCTGGGGACGCTCTCTTTTTTGGGCGCCGCCTTCCTGGTCTATCTCGGGCTCGAGGGGCTGCGCTTCAGGGGCGTGGAGCTGCCGGAGGAGGCGACGAGCCCGCGGTCGCTGAAGAAGGGCGTCATCGCCAACCTCCTGAACCCTCACCCCTATGTCTTCTGGCTCTCCATCGGGGCACCGACGGTGGTGAAGGCGTACAGGGAGGACCTCGTCCTGTCGATCCAGTACCTGCTTGGCTTCTATGTCTGTTTGATCGGAGCGAAGGTGCTGGTCGCCGTCGTGATCTCGAGATCGAAGACCCTGTTGAAGACAAGGGCCTATGTCTATACCAACAAGCTGCTGGGCCTCCTGCTCCTGATCTTCGCCCTGCTCTTCGCCAGGCAGGGGCTGCAGTACTTCGGTGTGATCTGAAGGCGACGTCTGCTCCGGCGCGAATGGCTACCAGGACTGGGCCCGCGCGATGTTGGACGATGCCAGCTATCGCCTCTTGTGGAGAAATGTGAAGCCGCGGCCCATACCTGGATCTAGCCACGGACCTAGCCGTTCAGCGCGTCCTTGAAAACCTGGCTCGGCTTGAAGGTCAGTCAGTACGCGGCGAGCAGCAGTCTCTATCTCCTCGCCGGTCTGCGGGTTCCGCCCCTTCCTGGTTTCTTTGTTCCGCACCACGAAGTTGCCGAATCCGGAGATCTAGCGATTCCCTACTAGCAGCAGTAGCTACAGGTCCACCACCGACAGGCCGAGGGGTTGGGTCGCACTGGCGAGCAGGTGGAGAAGACGCCCTTGGGCCGGTCGTGGTGCGGCGGCGTTTGGTGCAGGTGCTCCTCGGTGAACGGCGGGCTTCGGTGGAACTGCCAGAGACACCGGTGAAGTGGACCCCATTTTTCAGACCACGGGTTAAGATAATGAGTGTAGCCTGCTTCACAGAAGAAGGAGCAGGAGAAGATGGGCAAGAAACGCACGAAGCACACGCCGGCCTTCAAGGCCAAGGTCGCCCTGGCGGCGG
>JAZDHO010000004.1:0-70624 GCA_043805815.1 Chloroflexota bacterium | reverse complement strand
CGAACCAGATGTAAACGAGAACGACGAGTGCGGCGATTGGAATCGAGAGCCAGTACGTTCGGATTGCAGCCAGGAACGCAAGACTCCTCGCATTCTTCCGGATTCCATCCATGGGCGATACGAGTCGACGCTGAATGGCGTATGCCCGCTCGGGCGCATAGCAGGCAAGCAATCCGGCAACCAGTGCCGTCGTGCCGAATACGAGCAAGCCGATCCGGCTTCGCCCCCAGCCCGCGGACGGATCGATGCCGAGGCGCTCAGCGAAGATCGCAGCCGTCGTAATGATCAGCCCGGTGATCACGAGTGCTAGCGGTGCCAACAGCCGTTTTTCCAGCATGGCCGGGATTATAACCCCCAGGTTTTTCCAGGCGTCCGAACGGCATCAAGCATCACACCGGCAGTAGTAGAATCGAAGCGAGCTTGCCCTTCGATCATTTGATGGCGCTGCGTGTGGGGTGAGCATGCCAGGCGCAGACTACTCCGGGAATGGACGGTTGAGGAGAGAAAATGGCCGAAAACTATGACGTCGTTGTGATTGGCGCCGGCCCTGCCGGCTACGTGGCCGCCATCCGCGCGGCCCAACTCAAGCAGAAAGTCGCCATCGTGGATAGGCAGTGGTTGGGCGGCGTGTGCCTCAATGTTGGGTGCATTCCCTCCAAGTCGCTGCTGAGGAACGCGGAGGTGGCGCACATCCTGCGGGAGCGCGGCAAGGATTTCGGCTTCACATTCGAGAATCTGAAACTGGACTACGGCGTTGCGCTCAAGCGCTCCCGCCAAAACTCCGAGCGCCTCGTCAAAGGCGTTGGCTTCCTGATGAAGAAGAACGCCATCACGGTTCACATGGGTGACGCCAGGTTGTTGTCTAAGGACACGATCGCGGTCACGGATGCAGACAAGAAGGTGACCCGGCTCACGGCGAAGAACATCGTCGTTGCGACAGGTGCGAGTGCCATGGTGCCCGCGGCTTGGAAGGTCGACGCCGAGAAGGTCATCACCTATCTCGAGGCCATTCTCCAGGAACGGCTCCCGAAGTCGGTGATCATTATCGGATCGGGCGCCATCGGCGTTGAGTTCGCCACCATCTGGAGCTCGTACGGCGTCGAGGTCACCGTCGTCGAGATGCTTCCGCGGCTCGTCCCGCTCGAGGACGAGGAAGTCTCCAGGGAACTGGAAAAGGAGTTCAAGAAGCGTGGCATCAAATGCCTGGTCGGTACAAAGGTCGAGTCGGTCGAGTCCGCCAGGGCCGGCGCCCGGGTCAAGATTAGCGCCGACGGCAAGGAATCGACGCTGGAGGCCGACCAGGCGTTGGTCGCCATCGGCTTCCAGCCGAACTCGAAAGGCTTTGGCCTTGAAGAGATGGGCGTCAAGATCAACGAGCGTGGCTTTGTTGAGATCAATGAGAAGATGCAGACCAGCATACCCGGCATCTGGGCCATCGGTGACGTAACTGGCAAGCTGATGCTCGCGCACGTAGGCTCGGTCATGGGCATCGTTGCCGCCGAGAACATCGCCGGCGCTGAGACGGTGACCCTGGATTTCGAAATGATGCCGCGTGCCACATATTGTCAACCGCAGATCGCCTCGTTCGGTCTTACCGAGGCTCAGGCCAAGGAGCGCGGCTATTCAGTCAAAGTTGGGCGCTTCCCCTTCCAGGCCAACGGCAAAGCGCTCGGACTGGGCGACTATGCCGGGTGGGTCAAGATCCTGCGCGACGAGAAGTACGGCGAGATCCTGGGTGCACACCTGATCGGGCCTGAAGTAACCGAATTGTTGCCCGAGCTGACACTGGCGCACCTCATGGAGCTCACGCCTCATGAGATTGCCCGCAACGTGCACGCGCATCCCTCCCTGAGCGAAGTGCTGGGGGAGGCCGCACACGCCGCCGAGGGGATGCCCATTCACATCTAGTGCCGCCAGACCCGCTTGATCGAGCATTGCAGTGAATCACAGAGCCGTTTCGCAAAGAAACGGCTCTGTGCTTCTGCTGAGGCCTCAATGCACAAACAAGCTCAGGACGAAAGGGATGATCGCCGCGAAAATGCTGCCGCCAATTCCCAGGACTGTCCCCACCACGCCCAGGCACGTTGGAAGGCCGACGGTCAGCACGAGGAAAACCACGATCCACTTCTTCCACTGCCTCGTGGATTCGGCCTGCTCACGCGGTTGCCACAGTGACTCGGGCACCTGCGCCACCGTACCGCAGTACGGGCACCGTATCGTCCTGCCGCTGCCGCGGTGTTCCAGCGCTGCGCCGCAACTTGGACAACTAAACGTCTCCGCCAAGGGGCCTCCTGCGGCGTGTTTGCACGGCGCGTGGTCTCCCTGCCAAATCTTGGTACCTCATATCTTCTCCACTACCCAATAATGGGATAATCCCAGGACTCTAAGCGGGGTTCTCTCCAGGAACTGCAGGGCGGCTCGCAGCAGCCTGCCGAGGGTGCCGAAGCGTGCAATGATATTGTCGTATCCGCCGAAAATCACTGTCCGCTCAACCACTCGAGCTGGCAAAGCCGTGAGCAAACGCTCCAGATCCCGGGACGAGTACACTCGCACATGCGGCGCCAGCCTGTCTCGCAGGCGACGGGGCAGGTAGTTGACAAACAGCTTGTTTCCGAAGCGGTACGTGCCGCCCCAGTAGATGCCGTGGGTCTCGAAGGGATAGCCGCGGTTCGGAGTGAAGAGCACCGCGCGGCCGCCCGTCTTAAGCACGCGCAGCATCTCGGCCACCGCCAGGCGATCATCCCGGACGTGCTCAAGCACCTCATGGCTCAGCACTAGATCGAAGGTCGAGGCCGCGAACGGCAGGGTCTCGCCCTCCGCGTTCACGATCCGCGGCGACCGCCCGGCGGCCTGATGCGCCCGCTCAATGTCGAACTCCAGGCCCGTCACTTCCCCGCCGGATGCTGCCATGCGCTCGACGTACGTTCCGACGCCGCAGCCGTTTTCCAGCACGCGACCCTTCATCCGTGGGCCTGCCGCGCGCACGATCATTTCGAGGCGCCGTTCCTGCCCCTCGCGCCAGACGTACGACGGTTCGCCCCGCAGGGCGGCCTTCTCCGGATCGCGCACTGTCATGGCGGGGATTATATCTTGCAGGAAACGCGGGAATGTGCTAATATTCAACTCACTGTAGGACCGATACTGTTGACTCCGAGAAGTGGGCAACCCCCACTTCTCTGCTTGTATAAGGATTGATGGAGAGCACGCATGCCTAAGAACGAATTCGCCCTGGCCTTCAACGAAGTCCTGGAAGAGAAGCAACTGTCCCGGGACATCATCCTCGGCGCCATCGAATCGGCCATGGCTTCGGCCTACCGCAAGGCGGTGAACGCCTCTACCGCCCAGCAGGTGGAAGCCAAGGTGGATACCGAAACCGGCAAAGTCACCATATTCGCCGAGAAAGAGGTCGTCGAGGATGTGCAGGAAGCGAATACTGAGGTCACCCTCGAAGACGCCCGCCAGGTGAGCCCTGAGGCCCAGCTGGGCGATATGGTCATTGTCGAATCGACCCCGGCTGACTTCGGCCGTGTGGCCGCGCAGACGGCTCGCCAGGTCATCCAACAGCGTATTCGCGAGGCGGAACGCTCTGCCCAGATGGAGTACTTTGCCAAGCAGGCAGGCGAGATCGTCTCCGGCATCGTGCAGGCCTCCAATATGCAGGCCACCACCGTCGGCCTCGACATGAAGGCCGAGGGCATCCTGCCTGCGAATCAGAAGATCCCCAGCGAGCGCTTCAAGCTGCACGATCGCATTCGAGCCGTCGTCCTCGAGGTGAAGGACGGCTCGCGCGGTCCGCAGATCATCCTCTCGCGCGCCCACCGCAACTTCCTGCGCCGTCTGCTCGAGAACGAGGTCCCCGAGATCTATCACGGCATCGTGGAGATCCGCGCCATTGCCCGGGAGCCCGGTGCGCGCGCCAAGGTCGCTGTCACGGCTACCCAGCCCGGCGTGGATCCGGTCGGCGCTTGCGTGGGTATCAAGGGTGTGCGCATTCAAGCCATCGTCAAGGAATTGCATGATGAGAAGATCGACATCATCCAATGGGATGCCGACCCCGTCGTCTACATCTCAAAGGCCATCAGCCCCGCTCGCGTGACCGGTGTGTACCTTACCGATGCCGATGGCAATCACACGGCCACCGTCGTCGTGATGGAGGACCAACTGAGCCTCGCCATTGGCCGGGACGGGCAGAATGCACGCCTGGCCGCCAAGCTTACAGGGTGGCGCATCGACATCAAGTCGGTCATTGAAGCCACTGGCGATGCCCTGAACAAGCTGCAGAGCGATCCAGAGCTGGCTGCGGCGCTTCCCGCGGCGCTCGAATCCGTTCCCCAGGTGGAGGAGGTTCTCAAGAAGAAGGCCGAGAATCGCCCGGTCACGCCGGAGGAGTACTCGTTGGTGGGCCAGTTCGTGGACCGGGTCGAGCGGCGCACGATTCAGATCAAGGAAGAGGCCATCCGTCTCGACGAGGAACGGCAGGCCGCTGCCCGCGCAGAGGTGCCCCCTGCGGCTTTCACGATGCCGTTGGACGGGCTTGGCCTGAGAGAGCACGTCTTCAACATCCTGGTCGAGGCCGGCTACGAGACCATCGGCGATCTCATGCTCGTCCTTAAGCTGGATGAGAACAAGGTTCTGGGACTTGCCGGCGTAGGGCCGAAGGCCATCCAGAACATGCATGAGCAGATCGCCGTCATGGTGTTCCCGGAGCTGCCCGTCGAAGCGCCCCCGGAGGCTGCTGCGCTTGAGCAGCCGGCGCCTGCTGAAGGCCAGGTCGTCGAGGCCGCGCAGCCGGCTGCAGAGGTCGCCGTCGCCGCCGAGCTCGTCGAGATCGCCGAGAAGTCTCGCCCGGCTCGGGTTCGTGAGGAGGAAGAGGAAGTCGAGGCAGAGAACGCCAAGGATGGCGTCTCGCTGGATGAGCTCTTCCAGATGAAGCCGGAGATCTTCCGCTCAACCACCGCTGAAGAGGAGGAGGCTGAGAAGAAGAAGGGCAAGAAGAAGAAGAAGGGGGTCGAGCTTGTGCTCGATGAGGAGCTTGGCGAGGTCGTCGGCCTTAAGAAACACAAGCGCGGCGACGACGACGAACTGGGCGTCGATGAGTAACTGGCGCCCCCGTCTCGGCCTCCTTGGCGACGCGTAAGGTGGCGAGGCAGCCAGCTCAGCGCGCGAAGCATGTTCCCCAACGGACTTGTGTGGGTTGCCGCACGGTCTTGGGGAAACGCCAATTGGTGCGTATTGTCCGCACCGAGCAAGGCGTGCTGCTGGACCCGACGGGCAAACGCGCCGGACGCGGCGCCTACCTGCATGACCGGCGCTCCTGCTGGGAAGCCGGGCTGCGTGGAAGTCTGGCACGCGCGTTGAAAGTTGACCTGACCGCGGCGGATCGTGATCGGCTGCAGGCGCACGCCGAGACGCTCACCGACATCGAAGCTGGCGAATAGTGCAGTGAACGACTAGCCCCCGCTCACAGATCACCGCCAGGGAGTTATCAGTGGCCCTCGGGGGCTGCTGAGTGCACGACCAGAAACCTGGAGGTGGCCTATGAGCACCAGCATACAACTTCCGACCAGCGTCATCATCCGCGACCTGGCGCAGAAGATCGAAAAAAGCCCGATCGAGATCATCAAGAAGTTGATGGCCAACGGCGTAATGGCGACCATCAATCAGGCGGTTGATTTTGACACCGCGGCGATTGTCGTTGCAGAGTACGGCTTCGAAGCCGTGCCTGAGGCACAGGAAGAGGTCCAACAGGCCGAGACCGGCGAGGTGCCGCTGTGGCGGCAGCAGATTGCCGGCGAGGAGGCGGGCAAGCTGAGTGCGCGCCCGCCCGTGGTGACCATCCTGGGGCATGTCGATCACGGCAAGACCTCCCTGCTGGATTCTTTGCGTGAGACCGATGTCGCCGGCGGAGAGGCCGGTGGCATCACCCAGCACATCGGCGCTTACCAGATCGAACAGAAGGGCCGCACCATCACGTTCCTTGATACTCCCGGCCACTCCGCTTTTACGGCCATGCGCGCCCGCGGCGCGCAGGGGGCGGATATCGTCATCCTGGTGGTGGCCGCGGATGACGGCGTGATGCCGCAGACCAGGGAGGCCATCGCGCATGCCAAGGCCGCCCGCGTGCCGATGGTCGTGGCCCTGAACAAGATCGACAAGCCCAATGCCAATATCGACAGGGTCAAGAAGCAGCTGGCCGAGCTCGAACTGGTGCCGGATGACTGGGGTGGAAACACCATGGTCGTTCCCGTGTCCGCCAAGCTCAAGCAGGGTATCGATGATCTGCTCGAGGCCGTTCTACTTGTCGCCGACAACATTGAGATACGCGCCAACCCTGACGGAAAAGTCATCGGCACGGTCATCGAAGCTCAAGTGGACAAGTCGCGCGGAACCATCGCCACGCTTCTCGTCCAGAACGGCACCCTGCAGGCCGGCGACCTCGTTGTCGCGGGCAGGGCCTACGGGCGCATGAAGGCCATTACCGATTTCAAGGGAAAACCGGTGAAGAAAGCCGGTCCTTCCATGCCGGTCGCCGCTATGGGGCTCAACGAGGTGCCCTCGGCGGGCGATGTCTTCCACGTCGTGGACAGCGAACGCGAAGCCCGGGCCCTCGCGGGGCAGCGCGTCGACGCGGACAAGTACCAGGCACGCACCCGCAAGAAGGTGTCCCTGGAAGAGCTGTTCGCCAATGTGCAGGCCGGTGAAGCCCGCGAACTGCAGCTCATTGTCAAGGCGGATGTGCAGGGATCTCTCGAACCGATCATGGTCGAGCTCGAGAAGCTTGGACAGGGAGAGATCGGCCTCAAGGTCCTTCACGCCGAGACCGGGAACATCGGCGAGAACGATGTCATGCTCGCCTCGGCTTCGAAGGCCATCATCGTGGGTTTCAACGTGCAGGCCGAGGTGGCAGCCCGCCGCCTGGCTGACTCCGAGGGTGTCTCCATCCGGCTTTACGAAATAATCTATCGCATGACCGAAGACATCGAGAAGGCCCTCAAAGGCATGCTTGAGCCGGTCGAGGTTGAGCGCGTCATCGGGCGGGCCACCGTCCTGGCTGTATTCCCGGCCTCAAAACTCGGACGCGTGGCCGGTTGCCGCGTCACGGAGGGTGAACTCCACCGTAATGCCAGGGTCCGGCTCCACCGGGGCGCCGACGTGGTCTTCGAAGGTGAGATGGCCTCGCTGCGGCATGAGAAGGAAGATGTGCGCGAGATCCGCACCGGATTCGAGTGCGGGGTCGGTTTCAAGAATTTCCAGGATATCCAGGTCGGCGACTTGCTCATCTGCTACACGCTGGAGAAATCCTAGCGCCTCGCACAGTCGCCATGGCGCGCTGACCCAGGAAGCAATTGACCGATGCCCTCCCAGGCGCGACTTGCACGTATCGCAGACCGGATCCAGCAGGAACTCTCGGAAATGTTGCTGCGCGATCTCAGCGATCCGCGCCTGCGGAAGATCTTCGTAACCGACGTCACTGTGGACCGGGAGTTGTCATATGCGGACGTGTTCGTCTCCGCCCTCGAGGGGACCACGCGGTCCCCGGAGGTTCTGGAGGGCCTGCAATCGGCCGCCGGTTTCATCCGCCGGCAACTCGCTCGCCGCGTGGAACTGCGTTCGTTTCCGCGCCTTCGGTTCCGCTGGGATCCCACGCCCGAGAACGCCGACAGGATCGAAAGGAAGCTGGCAGAGATTCGGAACAGGAGCAAGGTCAGTTCGTAATGTACAGTGAGTTGACCCCGTCAGACCGTTGATGGGATCGTGCACCCCGCACGTGCCCCGGAAGGGTGCCGGGCGACGCGAAGGGGGCAGGATCGGAAGTGGGGCTTAAAGTGGCTGGGAGAATACACTTTCCACATGAACAACGAAATTAGTGCCGCGGTCGGATCGCGCCTTGCGGCCGGCAATAGTCTGCTGATCGTCTCGCATGTGCGCCCGGATGGGGACGCCGTCGGTTCACTTCTGGGCTTGGGCCTGGCGATGCAGGCCCGCGGCAAGCAGGTGCAGATGGTGCTGGCCGACGGCGTGCCCTCGGCTTTCCGGCATCTGCCCGGTGCGGACCAGATCAAGACCAGTGTCAATTCAGACTTCGACACGTTCATCACAGTGGACTGCGCTGACTACAAGCGCACTGGCAAGATCTTCGCCTCCCTCCGGCCGCCGGATATTAACATCGATCATCACATCACGAATGAGAAGTTCGCCGGGCTCAATCTCATTGAGGGGCAGGAGGTGGCAACATCCGCCATCCTTACGAACCACCTGCCCTGGTGGGGCTGTACGATCACTGCGCCCATCGCGGCCGCACTGCTTACCGGCATCATCACGGATACGCTCGGTTTTCGTACCTCGAATGTCACGCCTGAGGCAATGCGCCAGGTCGCGACCCTGATGGAGACCGGCGTCGATATGCCGGA
Source organism: Chloroflexota bacterium (assembly GCA_043805815.1). GTDB lineage: Bacteria > Chloroflexota > Anaerolineae > Anaerolineales > Villigracilaceae > Fen-1038. The sequence goes on along the minus strand of JAZDHO010000004.1, from coordinate 62,213 downwards.
TCTGTACATGCGTGGACTCGTCCGCCGGTCCTACGCCGCGGCCCGCTATTGGGCACGCGGCCTCTCCAGCCTCGAACGTATGGATGGCATCGTCTACGGCACGCTCACCTTGGAGGACCGCAAGGCCGTGCGCTACTCCGGCAGCGATGATGCCGATCTGATCAACGTCCTCTCGGCCATAGACGGATTCAAGGTGGCCCTCATCTTCGTCGAGCAGCCCAAGGATCACGTCAAGATCTCCTGGCGGGCGCTTGAGCCGGGCATCGATGTCTCCGCGGTCGCCATGCGATTTGGCGGCGGCGGGCACGCAGCCGCGGCTGGCGCGGACGTCGAAGGTTCCCTGGCGGACGTCACGAAATCCGTCACTAAGAGCACTAAGGAAATGCTAAGCCTCTAGGCTGTGGTTCCCTCTATAATACTGTTGCCGATCGGGTCTCATGGGTATTTCGGGACCGCCAGAGGAGGAAAGTGAGGATGGAAAGCCAGGATGTAAAGAACGCCATCTCCGGGGTGCTGGTTGTGGACAAACCCGTGGGGATGACTTCGCACGATGTGGTCCAGGTGATCCGCACGGGCACCGGGTTGCGGCGTGCCGGGCATACGGGCACGCTGGATCCGCGCGCTTCCGGCGTTCTGGTCGTGTTGGTTGGACCGGCGGTGCGCCTCAGCGAGTTCGTCTCCGCTTCCGACAAGCGCTATCAGGCCATCATTCGCCTGGGATCGACAACTGACACCTTTGACGCCGATGGCAAGCTGACCCAGTCGGCGCAGCCGGTAAATGTAACTGAGGACCAGTTCGAGAAGGTTCTGGCTACGTTCGTGGGTGAGATCGAGCAAGTCCCGCCGCCGTACTCCGCCGTCAAAGTTCAGGGACGCAAGGCGTATGAAATGGCGCGCCAGGGCGAGGAGGTGGAACTGGCGCCCCGCAAGATCACGGTCCACCATCTCGAGGTCCTGGAGTGGGCGCCGCCGGAGGTAGTGATTGATGTGCACTGCTCCTCCGGTACCTACGTCCGCTCGCTCGCGAATGATCTCGGTGCCACCCTCGGATGCGGCGCATACCTGGTCGGACTGCGGCGTACCAAGAGCGGCCGCTTCTCCCTCCGGGAAGCAACGCCGCTAAGAAAACTCCAGGAAGCCTTCCACGCCGGCAACTGGTATCAGTATCTCATTCCCGCCGCGGAAGCGCTGGCAGAGTGGCCTGCAATAGAACTCAGTCCCGATGACGTGGAGAACGTTCGCCACGGACATCGAGTCAAGGCCGGCCCTGATGCCAAGCCCGGCTCCGTACGCGGCGTCAGTACCCAGGGCGAGCTTGTCGCATTGATGGAGTTGGTCACCGGCGAAACCGGTGAACCGGAGTGGCAGCCGAAGAAGGTGTTCTTTTCGTAGGCTGCGCGGCGCGCGTCGACGGGGAGATCGAGCAACCACCGTGCACTTTGCATCGACAACCAGATTCACAAACAAGGCTGTCAGCCCCCGGCTGTGACCGACCATGATCCACGTCCGCTCACTGGATGAGATCTCCCTCCGGGAAAGCTGGCTGACCATCGGCGTCTTTGACGGGGTACATCGAGGCCACCAGGAGATCCTTCGCAGGCTGACGTCGGGTGCACATGCCAGCGGCGTCCCCGCCGCGGTGGTGACCTTCTGGCCGCACCCTGCGACCGTACTTGGAGGTGGATCAGTGCGCTGCCTGACGACAGCCGGTGAGAGGGCAGACTTGCTCTCGAGCCTGGGTGTGGATGCGGTCGTCACGCATCAGTTCGACGCCGCCACGGCGGACACTTCCGCCCACGATTTTGTCTCTCGCCTCCATCGACGCCTTGAGTTCAGGCGTCTGCTGATCGGCTACGGTTTTGCCCTGGGGAAGGGCCGCGAAGGCAATTCCTCACGCCTCGCCGAGATCGGGCGCACGCTGAAGTACGAGGTCGAGATCGTTCCCGCTGTCAGCGATGAAAGCGGTGTCGTTTCCTCCACCGAGATACGCAAGCTTGTTGCGACTGGAGACGTGGCCGAGGCCGCCAAGCTGCTGGGGCACGCCTACAGCCTGCACGGCCCCGTCGTCCGCGGAGATGGGCGCGGCCGCGATCTTGGATATCCAACTGCGAACATCGAGGTTCCGCAGGAGAAGATCCTGCCCGCCAACGGCATCTACGCCTGTTGGGCCTGGCTCGACGGACAGCGCCATATTGCTGCCGTCAATGTTGGCGTCCGCCCGCAGTTCCACCCGGATGCCCACACCCCGCTGGTCGAAGCGCACATCCTGGATCTTGACCGGCGGTTCTACGGCGCGGACATGCGCCTGGAGTTTGTGCACCGTCTCAGGGACGAAATGAGATTCCCCTCCGTTCCCGAACTCGTCGAACAGATCCGCCGCGACGTGCAGCGCACGCGTGAGCTTCTCGCCCCGGAGGCGCTCCGTTAGCTCTCGGCCCGCGGCCCGAGCGATTACCTCCGGCGTGTGGGGGATCGGGCTCGCGTCGGTTGTCAGATATAATTCCGCAGACCCTGGAGGCTTTCGTTGCCGGAACGGCGCATCTACCTGCTTTCCCCCAGGGAACTCAGCCCTGAAACCATAGCGGTCGCATTCGCGAAGACTTCGCGTTCGCCCGAGTCATTCCGGGAGATCGCTGCGGGTCTGAGCGACGAAAAATCCGCACAATTCCACGAAAAGTGGGTGGTGGGATACGGCCATGCCTCGGTTGCCGAGCATGCCGTGCTGCACCTGGCTTTCGAGAACGTGTCCCGGCTGGCGATCGAGAGCATTGAGTCGAATCGCCTGGCATCCTACACCGAAAAGTCTACGCGCTACCAGAAATGGCATCCGGATGATTTCCATGTTCCTGCGGAACTGGATGGGCATCCCCTGGCAGATGACTACCTTCGCCTCTGCCGCCTTCTTTTCTCCACCTATCTCGAGACCCTTGATCTGGTCCGCAAGCTTGTCTTCAGCCGCGTCGCGCCTCAGGCGAACGAGTCGGACGAATCACTTGATCGCCGTCTCCGTTCGCAATACGTCGATGTCTGCCGCTTCCTTTTGCCTGCCGCTGCCCTGGCAAATGTAGGCATGACGGCCAATGCCCGCGTCCTCGAGAACGTCATTCGCAAGATGCTCTCGCACGAACTGGCGGAGGTGCGCCAGATCGGCGATCAGGTGAAGACCGTTTCCCGGGCCGAGGTACCCACCTTGGTGAAGTATGCCGAGGCTGTCGCGTATCTCTCGGAGACCCGGGATCTGATGACGCAATCGGCGGATCGTGCGCTGGCAGAGACATCCGTGCGCGCCGAAGACACTGCCAGTCAAGGATTGAAGAATGCCGCCGAGGCATCCTCCGACTGGTGCACCCTGGTGGACTACGATCGCAATGGCGAAAATCGCATCCTTGCAGCTGCGCTCTATCGCCATGCGGGCGTGAGCTTCGCGCAGGCCATGGACTTCGTAGCCGGAGTTGAAGACGGGAAACGCGCCGGCCTCGCCCAGGAGCTCTTGGGGCGGCTCTCAGAGCACGATGTTCCCCTGCGAGAGCTGGAATACTGCACATACACGTTTGACTTGGTCATGGATCAGGGCGCCTATGCCGAGTTCAAACGCCACCGCATGATGACGCAGACGCCGCAGCGCTTGACCGCGCGCCTGGGCTTCAGCGTACCTCGCCTCATGATCCAAGCGGGTTGCGGCACAGTCTACGAGGACGCCATGCGCTCGGCCTCGGACCTGTACGAGAAGCTCGCCGCGCACGACCCGCACGTGGCGCAGTACGTGGTTCCGAACGGATATCACCGGCGCGTGCTGGCCCAATTCAACCTGCGGGAGGCTTTTGCCTTTTGTGAACTGCGCTCGGCGCCCAACGCGCACTTCTCGATTCGCAGGATTGCCGGGCGCCTCGCGCAGGAACTGCGCCGCGTCCATCCGCTGCTCACACGCTACATGCGCCTCCCCGCCGAGACCGCTGCCCAGGTGGAAGAGCGCCATTTCGCCTCAGCCGAAGATGTCGGCTAAATGTCGGCCGCGCTAGTCCTGGTCGTCGGCCGGATTCCCAAAGACCTCGTCGATCCTCTTCAGGATTTCCGGGGTCAACTTGCTGACGACCTCTGCCGCGGCCATGTTCTCATGCACCTGCTCCACCCGGCTGGCGCCTGTGATGACGGTGCTAACGCTGGGATTGTTGAGCACCCACGCGATCGCCAGTTGTGGGAGCGTGCGGCCAACCTGTTCAGCGATCATCTTCAATTGCCGCACCTTCCCGAGGCTGCCCGCGTCTTTCATCCGCTTGTGCAGCCAGTCGTAGCCCTTGAGCGCTGCCCGGCTGTCGCCGGGAATCCCCTGGTCGTATTTGCCCGTCAGCAAGCCTGATGCCAGTGGGCTCCAGGTGGTGGCGCCGTAGCCGTGGTCCCTGAAGAGGCGGGCATATTCCCGCTCAAACCGCTCACGCTTGAACAGGTTGTATTCGGGCTGCTCCGTCACCGGTTTGTGCAGGTGGTATCTTTCGGCGATCTCGATCGCCGCAACAATGTCTGAGGCGGGCCACTCCGATGTCCCCCAATACAGGGCCTGCCCTCTGTTGATGATGTCGTGCATCGCCCAAACGGTCTCTTCGATGGTCGTCGTGGGATCTGATCGGTGGCAGAAGATCAGATCCACGTACTCCATTTCCAGCCGCTGCAGTGATCCGCGGATGCCCTCGATCAGGCGCTTGCGATTCAGTGTATTGCGCTCGTTGACCCCATCATGCAGGCCCCAGTAGAACTTCGTGGACACAATGTAGCTGCCTCTGCGCCACCCGAGTTTCTTGATTGCCGCGCCCAGGACTTCCTCTGCCTTGCCGCCGGCATAGACCTCGGCGCAATCAAAGAAGTTCACCCCCAGGTCGTACGCCGCTGCAAGGCAGTCGACGGCGCGCCTGACATCCAACTGATTGCTGAACGTCACCCAGGTGCCGTACGAGAGTTCACTGACCTGAATGCCTGCGCGACCAAGATGACGGTACTCCATCCGTCCTCCATTGCCCTCAGTGTAGGTTTTCGCGCCGTAAGCAATCCACCTGGCTTGCGATTTCCACTCGCGCTCAGTAGTCTGCGCGGCATTATACGCCCGTCCGGTATAATGATTCCGTGCGCCTCATCGTCTTTGCAGCTGCAATTCTTGCTGCTGCCTGCACACCGGTTTCCGCGGTCACAACGCCTGCCGCACCTTCACTTCGCCCGTACGCGACCATCACGCCCTCGCCGACTTCGGGGCTGCCCGCAGGGTTGATCGTATCGGCAGAGACACCACTCCCGTCACCCACGCCGTCCCAATACACCATCCAATCCGGAGACACGCTGAGCCAGATCGCGGAGCGATTTCGCATTACTCTCGATGCGTTGCTGCTGGCCAATCCGGACATGGATCCGAATGCCCTGCGTGTTGGGGAAACGTTGCGCATCCCAGGCAGCCCTGCTGACCGTGCCGGCGAGGCGACGCCGACACCCGTCCCATTTCCGGTCAGGCAGATCGCGTGTCATCCAACGGCCAGTGGCGCCATTTGGTGCTTTGTGCTGATCCACAATGACACGCCAGACATCATCGAAAACGTCACGGCCCAGGTTACCCTTGTTGACTCCGCTGGCGCCGCCCTCGATAGCAAGACGGCATTGCTGCCGCTGGATGTGCTCCTGCCCGGCGCATCGATGCCCCTCAGCGTCCTTTTCCCTCCGCCGATCCCCTTGGATGCACAGCCGCGAGTTCAGTTCCTTACGGCGATTCGCCTGTTCCCCGGCGACCAGAGGTATCTGCCTGCCGCCGTGCGAAACAACGTGACGGAAGTCTCATGGTCGGGACGCAGTGCCGAGCTCCGCGGTGAGGTTTTCTTACCGGACGGTTCGGCCGGCGCCAGCGTGGTGTGGCTGGCCGCCGTCGCTTACGATGGATCAGGAAACGTTGTGGGGTGGCGCCGCTGGGAAAACAGCAGCGGCCTGGCTGCTGGTTCCAGCTTACCCTTCGCACTGACGGTCTCGAGCGTGGCTGGAAGGATCGATCGAGTCGAATACGCAGTTCAAGCCCGGCCCTGAACCAGCCCCTATCAGCCGTCAACGCCTACCGCGACCAATAAGCCACGGCCGAACCCAGGCTGGGCCAGATTGCCGGGCCCCGGTTGCCCGCTTGTACGGCCCACTGCATTGCAGATTTCTTGCTAAACGCGCCGTTGTGGGCCCGCTCAGAGGGTTGGCTGGTTGGCTGATGTATAATCTTTTCTTGCTTTGAACCGGCGGGGGTGGTTGAAGCCGAGGACGCAACCAGGATCGAGGTGAGCCCGGAGTTGCGGACGCCTGTACCGGACTCCGGCGCTTCTTGGGATGTAGTGTGGGAGTGGAATGGCACTACGCGGGAACCTGCGTGATTTCACCGTCACCCAGTTGCTCAATCTGATCAACCTGGCTCAGAAGACGGGCACCCTGATCCTGGACGGTCCATCGGACCAGGCGTATGTTGCCTTCCGCAATGGAAAGCTGGCGTATGCGCGCATCGGCAATGAGGATGGAGGCCTGGCGACCATCCTGCATCAGGCCAACAAGCTCAATCCACATCAGTACCGGTCTCTGAGTGCCCGCCTCGGGACGATGAGTGACAAGGAGCTGGGTCTGCTGCTCATCAACGCGGGCTACGTTTCCCAGGAAGACATCCTCTTCGATCTGCAGGCTCACTTCACCAACATCCTCCGCAGGCTCTTCACCTGGGTGGAGGGCCTGTTTCGTTTTGATCCCGACATGCCGCCGCCGGAGGATCGCATCGACGTCAAGTTGGACCTGGAGAACCTGATCATTGAAGGTTCGCGTCAGCTGCGTGAGTTGGAGGAGCTCCAGGATGAGATTCCCAGCCTGGACCTCGCCCTGAAGTTCACCGACCGGCCGATGACGAATTTGAATCTCAGCGTTCAGGAGTGGCGCGTCGTCAGGTACATTGATCCGAAGAACTCCATGAAGCGCATTGCTGCCGCCGCCAAGCTCAATGAGATGGAGATGCGCCGAATCGTGTATGGCCTGGTTCAGGCTGGGTTGGTGCAGCTGATCCGGCCGGCTGGAGCTGAGATCCCGCTCAACCCCAGGATGTTCCCGACCCAGGACCGGGAGGAGCAGAGAGGCCTCCTCAACAGGCTCATCGGACGGATTCAGAAGCTCTAGCCGAGGGCGGGACGAATCGAGGTCCAATGCAGAATGTCAAAATGGTGATCACGGGTCCCTTCAGCGCCGGAAAGACGCAGTTCATTCAGTCCGTCAGCGAGATCGAAGTCGTCTCCACCGAGCGCAAGCTCACGCACGCGCGGGAGCGGGCTGTGAAGGAAACCACCACCATTGCCATGGACTTCGGCCGCATTACCGTCGACGACAACCTGGTCCTGTACTTGTTCGGGACGCCGGGGCAGAAGCGCTTCGAGTTCATGTGGGAAATCCTGTCAGAAGGCATGCTTGGATTTGTCGTCATGGTCGATTCCACGCGCCCCGAGACTTTCCGCGAGGCCCGGTCGATCCTCGAGACGTTTCGCGCCTACGCACCGACCCCGTACGTCGTGGCGGCAAACAAACAGGACCTCAAGGACGCCTGGGAGATCCAGGACATGCGGCACGCGCTGCGTCTGGATGGCGGCACCAAGATCCTGCCCTGCATTGCCATCGACAAGAAATACGTCAAGACCGTCCTGTTGGAATTGCTCTACAGCATTCTGGATGAGATGGGGACCAACAAGTGAGTGCAGGTAGACGAAACGCCGCTGCTGTTGGAGTGCTTCGGCATCGATGTTTTGTCCGCAGCGTCGCGTGCACCCACTTATTTCCCTGCGCTTTGACCGCGCCGGTGCGTGCTGCAACCTGCCCGCCGGATACCCGCCCGCTGTGAAACCCGCCTACCGTGTCCTCGATCACCACTGACCAGGGAAGCCTTCACTATGAGGTCTTCGGGAAAGGACATCCGGTCATCCTGCTGCACGGATACCAGGGATCCTGGGGACTCTGGCAGGCGACGATGGAGTTCCTGGGTGCGTCGTATCGCACCTATGCCGTCGATTTCTGGGGCTTCGGGGAATCCGGTGCCCGGCGCAGCAGCTATGCGGTTGATGATTTTGTCGGCCTCGTGGATCAGTTCATGGAGCAAATGGGAATCGCGCGGGCGCCGTTGGTTGGCCACAGCATGGGAGGGACGGTTTGCCTGCTGGTCGCCGCCCGGCACCCGCGGCGCGTGGAGAAGGCCGTGGCAATTTCAGCGCCTATCGTCGGGACATCGCTGCGTTTCTTCCCCAGGATCTTCGGCTTCCGGCTTGTGGGGTGGCTCATCTACCGCAATCTCTGGCTATACCGTTGGTTCTACCGGCTCCTGGCGCTGAGCTATTCCAGGGATGCCAACTGGGTGAGCATGATGGATCGCGACGTATCTCATACCAACCTCGAAGCGTTCTTCGCAAGCATTGGGTCCTTGCGCAACACTGATCTGCGGCCTATCCTCGGGCACGTGGAGATCCCCGTCCTGGGTATGTATGGCGGCCGCGACAATGTCGTGGATCCAGGTCAGCAGTCGGCGTTGCAGGCAGGGATCCCGAGGGCGCGTACTCAGCACTTTCCTGCTTCGGGACATTTCATCATGCTCGACGAACCTGCTGCATTCATGCAACAACTGAAGGCTTTTCTCGATGAGTAGCCGCTTTCCGGATTCTGCCATCACCCCCGGATTCGAGGCTGACCCCGTCGTCCATTCTCATGCTGGACGCGGTCCGCATGGCAGCTTGGCCAGTCGAGCTCTTGATCGGGCGCTGACGGAGATCATCGGATGTACCGAGGCGGCCTCACCTGGCCCGGTGCAGGACATCCCCGATCTCTCCCGGACCCTTGAGGCACGCTGCGGTCAGCGGGCTGCCCGCGGTATCGCCCTCCGGGTCGGCAGCGCCTGCTTCACTCACGTGGTTCGCCGAATCGGGGATCAAGCCGGTCTCACTCAACCGGCTTTTCGGTTGTTGCCGCTCAGTCTGCGGCTGCGCCAAGGTCTGCTTGCCTTTAGGGGCCTGCTTACGGAATTCTCCGGAAGAGGTGCCCGCGTCGAGGAGCAGGATGGCAGGCTCTTCTGGCGGCTTCCAGATTGTCCGATCTGCGCCGGGCTCCGCGCATCCGAGCCGATCTGCTTCCTCATGTTGGGCATGCTGGAGCAGGCGCTGAGTTGGCTAAGCGGGGGCAAGGTCTTCGATGTACAGGAGATCGCCTGTCGTGCGCGCGGCGATGAAGATTGCATCTTCCTGATCGAGCCCTCGCCCGTGGAACTGTGATGCCCGCCTCATCGCCCTAGCCGGGCATTCTGATCGCGCCGCCATGCTCAAGCTCATCCTCAAGGCTCCGAACCCGATCCCACCCTTCTGCGAACCCGCGCGCGACCTGCGAATCCAAAACATGCCACTCTGGCTGTGGCAGCGTACTCTCTTGGCGCCGTACATCCATCGGGAAGTGGAGCTGCCGGCGGGCGCCTCGTTGCCCGCCACCCGTGAGCCGACCCTGGCGTATCGCGACAATCTGTTCTTCGATCAGCCGTTTCTTCGGGAATTCATCCTGCAGGCTCGGAGGCGCAGCCGCGCCGTCCAAGCGGCCTTCTCGGCCGACGACCCAGCCTTCCGGGAGCATGCCCTCCCTCTCTCGACCTCCTATGCCCGCGTCGGGGATCTCTACCTCGCCGACTTGTGGTTCTACCCGGACGGTCCGGTGCCGGAGGCCGAGCCCCTCGTTATGGCACTGCAAGCCCGTGAGATTGGCTATTACCATGTGCCCACCTACATGGCTGATCAGACGGGCGACCTTATCTTCCAGGTTCCCCTGCGTGCCCTCATCGCAATCGACTCCTGGGTGCACGTCTTGATCGCCGACGTCGTCTTCGGCCTTTTCGCCCGCGCCGCCCGATTCGAGCATCGCCTGAAGCATGACCTGGCCTTCAAACTTGGCATACTCTGCCGGTCGCTCTATGAAGGCACGCAAATCCTGGAATGCTCCGAACTTGTGAAGATCGGCAGGAACTGCGTCATCGACCCCAGGGCGGTCATCCATGGCCCCACAACGATCGGCGACAACGTCACCATAAACGCCGGAGCCGTCATTGAGAACTGCATCATCGGCAGTAATGTCAACATCTCGCAGGGAGTGCAGCTCATGCTATGCGTTGTCGGTGACGGCGCCTTCCTGCCGTTCCGGTCGGGCCTGTTCATGACCACGGTAATGGAAAACAGCATGATCGCCCAGAATACCTGCCTGCAGCTGAGCGTTGTTGGACGCAACACCTTCGTCGGTGCTGGCTCGACCTTTACCGACTACAACCTGGTCCCCGCCCCGCTGCGTGCCCGGGACGGCGTCGGCGGTCTCAGCCCCTCGAATCGCCCCGTCATGGGCCCTGCCATTGGGCACAATTGCCGCCTAGGCTCCGGATTGGTCGTGTACCCATCCAGGACCATAGAATCCGATGTGGTGATCCTGGGCCCTCGCCTCATCGACAGGGATGTGCGCTTCGAAGACAGCGATCATCACAAGCTGGCCGCCGGTCACCTTCATCAGGCCCTGTATCATTCCGATGCCGCCGGCCGTCGCGGTTCCTGGTAGGCGCTGCCGCCGCGACCGCCGATTGGACCGACCCCGTCGATTGGGATGCCGTTTCCCCGCCTCCCCGCGACGCACCTGCAATGGTGCCCGCGGTTGGAAATGTTATATTTGGAGCTTGCAGCGGATAGGTGATTGCTCCTGACCCCGTGGCTTCAGCGTTTAAGCTCTGCCCGTTTTGGGCGTCCCTGCAGTGCTTCGCGGCGCGAGGTGGTGCGGGTGTGCGCAGGAGGCGCCATGAGTAAGTCCCGCCTTTTAATAGTCGAAGACGATGTCGACATCACGAACATGCTCACGGCCTATTTCTCAGGCGTGGAATTCGACGTCGACATCGCGCATCGAGGCGCAGAGGCCCTGGAGAAGACCCGGCAAGCCTTGCCGGACCTGATCGTACTGGACATTCTGCTGCCGGACATCGATGGCTATGAGGTGTGCCGCTCGCTTCGCAAGAGCACTCGCACCAGTCGCATACCCGTGATCTTCCTCACGCAAAAAGACGAACGCGGCGACCGGCTGCAGGGATTGGAGCTCGGTGCGGATGACTACATCACCAAACCATTTGATATCGAGGAACTGAAGCTGCGCGTCGTCGGCGCCATCCGGCGCGCCGAACGCGAGAGCCTTACGGATCCGCGCTCAGGATTGCCTGCCGGCCGGCTGATCGAAGAGCAGTTGCGCCGCATCATCCGCCGCGACGATTGGTCCCTGCTCGACGTCCGCATCAACCATTTGGACGCCTTTCGCGAGGTGTATGGCTTCGTTGCGGGCGACAACGTCCTGCGCTTCACCGCCATGCTACTCACGGACGCGCTCAACGAACTCGGATCCACTGACGACTTCCTCGGTCATGCGGGCAGCGATGATTTTGTTGTGACGACCAATGCCCGCGCGGCGCCGCTGATCCGGCAGCGAATAAAAGATCGCTTCGCGGCTGAGATCCCTGCTCACTACAACTTCATGGATCGCGGCCGGGGTTTCATCGAGACACCCCACCAGGAAGGCGGGCCACACCGTGCCCCGCTTATGACCCTTTCCGTGGGCGTCATCTCGGCCCACCAGCAATCCTTTGCCGACATCCGAGAGATTTCCGAGGCCGCCGCCGAGGCACGACGGCTGGATTCACTGGTTGCCTAGGGGGCGTTTCCCGCCATGTATGCCAGCCTGAACTTGGGGATAGCACTCGTAATCACTGGACTGGTGCTCGTGGTCCTGGTCTGGGGATTGCTCAGACTCCTGCCGCGCATCTCCGTTTCTGTTGCGACTGACCCGCCGATCGCGCCGTCCGCGTCAGACGCGGCCGAGGATGGCATCCTGGTTATCCAACCCGGCGGTCGTGTGGACTATCTCAACGCGCGCGCCCGCGACTGGTTCGATCTGCGCGACGGGGATCCCGCGGACCTGGACCGGCTGCTGGGCCGCGTCCGTCCCTCGGATGACTTCCTTGACGTTTGCGCCTCGCCCGGACAAAAACGGCTGAATGTCAACGGTCGACCTATCGAAGTCACCTCCTATCAGGTTCCCGGTTCCCATCCACAAATGCTCCTGTCGCTGCGCAGCCTGGAACTGACGCCGGCGTTTGGCGCTGACAGCCCCGAACTCGCCTCTTCGATCCTCAGGATCGTCAGCGACTTCAGCGGTTCGATCACCTCCAGCCTGGATCTGGAATCGGTCGTTCGCTCCATTCTGGACAACACACTGCGTCTGGTTCCTGCCGATTTGCTCGAACTCAAGATTTGGGACCAGGAGACGCGCACATTCGTGACCTACAGCTTCCTGGAGACCAACGGCACAATGCCGGAGCTCGTTCGTTCCGCGCAAAGCCAGTTTGGGAACCTCACGCGTCGGACTGTTGAGCTCCGCACTCCCGTGCTGCTGCCCGATGCGGCTGCCGTGCAGGCCGGGACGGGAGGCGGCGAACTTCCGGGAGTACTGTCGTATCTGGGCATCCCGCTCACGGCAGGTGATGACCTTGTAGGCGTTTTGGAGGCTGCTCAGTCATCCACCCGCCTCTTCACGTCTCAGGAATTCGACCTCCTGCGATTGGTTGCGCCGCAGGCCGCCGCCGCCCTTAGGAATGCCATTCTCTACGAGCAGGAGCGGCGCCGAACCGTTGAGTACGCCGGTCTCGCCGGCATCGCCCAGGCCGTCAGCGCCATACGGGAACCCGAGGAGCTCTTCACGCGGCTTGTGGAGGCCGTTGCCCCCCTGTTTGATGCACAGATCATGGGCTTCCTGCTCTACGACGATCGCCGGCAGCTCCTGGAGGGGCAGGTGCCGTTCCGGGGCTTGCCCGCGCACATAGTGCGCATGTACCGGGTGCGCATCGCCCCTGGCAGCCCGGCGGATGATCTTTTGCGGGCTCGCCGGCCCATTCTCGCCGACAATGCCGCCGAGGACGAAAGCTGGCGGATCCTGGGCCTCACGGACTTTGCCGTTGCCGCCAGCCTGCGTGACTCTGTCTTGATTCCGCTGGTTGCCTCCGGCCAGATGAGAGGCTATCTGCAGCTTTCGCACCGGCCTGCAGCGATCGCCGAGCTGAGCGAGTCCGAACTGCGCCTCGTTCAGATCGTGGGCGATCAGGTCGCCGCCATCATTGACAATGCGCTCTTTGTTCGGGAAAGCCGCGAGCGTATCACACGATCGGAGGCCCTTGGGCGGCTCTCTGAGATTTGGACCTCTGCGGCGACGGTCGATGATGCGCTTGACCTGGGTCTCAAGGAACTGTCAGCGCTCTTCCGCTCGGATGCCGCCGCCGCATACCTCCTGGATGAGTCGCGCGGTGAATTGCGCCTGCATACAGGCTCAGCGTTGGGCGTGCCGCCCGAGATCGCAGCCTCCTCCCCGGGCATTGTCGTGGACGATCCTGCCTACTTGAAGACTGTCACCGGATCCCGGCTCCCGATGAGGTCCGGCCGCCTCAGTGCTGGCATGCAGCTGCAGCCTTTCTATCGCGCTCTGTTTGGTCGACTGAGCATTGAGTCCGCCCTCATTGTGCCGCTTGCCGCGCGCGGCCGGTCTATGGGTGAGTTGATGCTTGGCAGTCGCGCTGCCGACTTCTTCTATGAGCATGACGTCGTGTTGTTGGGCACTGCGGGAGCATCCCTTTCCGCTATGATGGACAAGCTTCACGTTGCATCCCAGACCGATGACTCGCTGCGACTACGCGTCGATCAATTGGGGGCCATCGCCAGGGTCAGCAGGCAGCTTGGCGCCGCGCATTCCATCGATGATCTGCTGAAGGTGATCCATGACGAGATCACTCAGGCCACGGGCGCCGACTGCGGATCGATCCTGCTGACTGACCCCGACAGAACGGTGACGGACCCTGGGCGGCTGCAATCCGTGGGTTGCCCGTTTGGCCCTGAACTCTCTGACTTGGAAAGACAATCGTTGCAGGACGCCAAGCCCTTCTCAGTTCCGGACTTCGCTCAGCATCCGGAATATCCTCCGCCGCATGCTGGTGTTCGATCGGCGTTGTTTGTGCCCGTCATGGTTGGCGCACGAGCCATCGGCCTGATCCAGTTGCATGCCTCGTGGCCCGTTGCGTTCGACGAGACTTCCCTCGAGACCGCTCAGACCTTGGCGATCCAGGCGGGCATTGCCCTGGCGAATGCGCGCCAGGTTCAGGAAGAGCGTCGCCAATCGGAACTTCTTCAGCGCCGGGCTGCAACCCTTGAGAAGTTCTCAAGTGCCAGCAGCGCCCTGAATCCGGAGATGCCGCTCGACGAGGCCCTTGCATTTGTCGCGCAGGGTATTCATGAGTCGACGCCCTTCCGCGTAGTGCTGATTAGCGTCTACGAGCCCGAGACCGGGCTGCTCCGGCGGGTGGCCGGCGCCGGAATCCAACCTGAGACGCTGGCCGAGCTGCAGGCGCGCAAGCAGCAGCTCACCAGCATCAGGCAGCTGACAAAGCCCGAATTCAAGATCAGCCACTCTTACTACATCCCTGCCGACCAAACTCCAGTCCTGCCCGCCGACATTCACTACGTCTACGCCGACCAGTACTCCGAGACGGCGACGCAGCAGAATGCCTGGGATCCGGACGACTTTCTGGTTCTGCCGCTTGATGATCCGGAGGGCAATCCCCTCGGCGTCATTAGCCTGGACGATCCCTCCAACGGCCTGAGACCGGACCGCGCCACCATCGAATCTGCGGAGCTGTTCGCCGCTCAGGCTGTGCAGGTCATCATCAATGCGCGCCACATCGCCGATCTGAACGGCCGTATCGAGGCGCTGTCTTCCGGAATCAGCAGGCAGCAGCAACTCCTGAGCGTTACCCAGAACGACCTGCCGGTCCTGCTGCGCAAAGACCTTGAGCAGACCATCGCACTGCATGCCTTGGATCGCCGTGCCCAGCGCGTCCGCGCCGGCCTCGCGATCACCGAGTCGATCAGCCGCCAGTTGGATGCCTCTTCAGCACTGCTGGCGCTCGGTCGTGAAACCCTGACCCACTTCGGCATGTCGATCGCTCTGGTCGCCGAGAATACACCTGAGGGCCCGCGGCTCTCGCATGTGCTCGGAAACGTCCCCTCCACCCTCAATATCGAGGCGTTGTTCGGCCAGCGGAACCCGCTCCGTTCCTCGCTGCAGACCGGCGCGGCGATCCTGGTTCCGAACCTCGAGGACAACGAAGAGTGGCGTGAGACTCCCCTGCTGAGCAACCTGCGTGCCAAGGGCGTCGTGAGTCTGCCGGTTCTCATCGAGAATACCCCTGTCGCCGCCATGATGGCCCTCAGCACTGAGCCGCTGCCTGCGTTGACCGAGGAGGATCGGCAGGTGTACCTCCAGATCTCGCGCCAGGCGTCGGTTGTCCTTCAGAATATCTCGCTGCTGAACGAGACGCGCCGCAGCTTGCACGAGGTGAACATCCTGCTGGAGTTCAGCCGCCAGCTGGGCGGGCTGGATCCCGGCCAGATCGTCGAGGCCCTGCTGCAGAGCGCGCGGCGCGCACTGGCGGCCGCGCATGCGGGCACCGTCCTGCTTTGGAATGAGCACACCGGTGCCCTCGAACCTCGCGCTGCCGCCGGCTACGCAGATGACGACAGCATGCTCCGGATCGCCTATCAGAGTGGTGAAGCGCTGCCGGGTGCCGTCTTTGCTTCGGGCAGGCCCCGCCGCGTGGATGAGATTGATTTCCCTCGGGACTATGCCTTGCAGCCCGCCGACCTTGGGCTCTATCGCCGGGCCACTGGCGGCCGGCTGCCGGTCTCCAGCCTGCTGCTGCCGATCATTGTGGAGGATAAGGGCATAGGCCTCATGGTGCTCGACAACTTCAACACTGTAGCCGCCTTCAGACCCGAAGACGAGGCACTGATCCAGTCGCTGTCTCAGCAGGCGGCCCTCTCGCTTGAGAATGTACGCCTGCTCCGCGCCCTGACTGAACGGGCCGGTCAGTTGCAGGGCCTGAATGAGGTTGCCACGGCAGTGGCATCGAGCCTGCGTTCCGACCAGCTGGTCGCGGCGCTCTTGGATCAGGTCGGCGGCGTTCTTCCGTTCGATACGGCCACGCTCTGGTTGCGTGATGGCGAGCGCTTGATTGTCGCCGCCGTGCGCGGTTTCACGGACGTTGAGAGGCGCCTTGGTCTCTCTGTGCCGGTGGCTGATAGTGCCTTGTTCCAGGCGATGATCGCAGATGGGCAGCCCCTCTCCGTGGCGGACGTGCGCGATGACCCGCGCTTTCCGCAGGTCGAAGCGCCTCGCCTTTCGTGGCTGGGCATTCCGATGTTTGCCAAGGGTCAGTTGACGGGCCTTATCGCGCTTGAGAAATGGCAAGCCTCCTTCTACAGCGGCGAGCAGATCCAGCTGGGCGCAACGCTTGCCAGTCAGGCGGCCGTGGCCCTGGAGAATGCCAGTCTCTACGAGGGCAGCCTGAGGCACGCCGCGGAACTCGACCAGCGGTCGCAGCGCCTGGCTCTGCTCAATCGTTTCTCGTCTGCACTAAGTGGACTATTGGACGCAAATCAGGTCCTGTCCCTCACCTCCGAGGAGATGCGCCTCGCCCTGAACGCTGCGCGGGTTGACGCCGTGTCGTTCGACGGCCCGCACCCTGCCTGGGTCGTCGCCGCCCCCCCGTCTAGGCAGCGGCTTCCGCAGGTCCTTCCCGACGCGCCCTTGTTTGGCCGCCTCCGGGAGTCGCTGGGTGTCTTCATCACGGAAGACGTCGATTCTGAGGACGAGCTCGCGCCGCTGCGGCTGTTCATCGGAAAGGATATAAGCGGACTATTGATCCTGCCGTTGGCCGTTGGTGAGGATCTGCTTGGGCTGCTCTTCGTAGGTAATCCCGGTTCGGGCGCCGTTGCCTCTGCCGAGTTGGAACTCGCCCGCACGATCGCCAACCAGGCAAGCATTGGCCTTCAGAACGCCCGCCTGTATCAATCCACGGTCCGGACGGCAGAGCAGCTCACCCTCCTCAATCAATCCAGCGCCGAGATCGGCACCAGCCTGGACCCCCAGGAGATCTACGAATCGATCCAGAGGGCGGCCGAGCGGCTCATGCCCGTTGACTCATTCGTGATTACACTGCTCGATGACGAGCGCCAGGAGGTCGAGGCGGTCTATCTGGTGGATCGCAAGCGCCGCCTGCCAGGACGCCGCGTCGTCGTTGGTCGTGGCCTTGGCAGCAGTGTGATCCTGTCAGGCAGCCCGCTGCTCTTGCACAACACGCAAGCCTTGATCGACCTGGACGGCGGCTCTCTCGCGGACGGTCCGGCCGCCCTCTCCGGCATCGCGGTGCCGATGGCCGTGGGCAGCCAGGTCGTCGGCATGCTGTCCGCTCGCAGCCATCAGGCCAATGCCTACACCAACGAGGACTTGAGACTACTGGGTACGCTTGCGAACCAGGCTGTCGTGACCATCCAGAACGGCCGCCTGTTCGCGGAAGCCCAGCGACTGGCGCAGGAATTTGAGCAGCGCGTCGTTGATCGCACGGCCGAACTGCGCCGCGAGCAGCAAAACACCGAAACCCTCCTGCGGATCCTGACTGAGGTGTCCGCCAGCCTCGATCTCGACCGGGCACTCAACCGCACACTCGCCCTGCTCAACGAAGCGGTGCGTGCCGAGCAGGGCACGATCATGCTCCTGAACCCCGATGACAATCAACTGCACTATCGCGCCGGATTTGGCTACGCCTCCGACCGGACCAGCGGACACGAACGCGAGCTCAAGCTGAACATCGGTGAGGGCTTGGCAGGCTGGGTGGTACAAAACCGCGAGGCCGCCCTTGTGGATGATCTGCGCCAGGATTCGCGTTGGCTGTCGTCCCCGTCCGCCTCGCGAGAACACCGCAGTGCCGTCGTCGCGCCTCTTATGGTGGCCGACGACGTGATCGGCGTGCTCATGGTGTTCTCGCGCCTCGAAGCCTACTTCACCGTGGAAAGCCTGACCTTGGTCAAGGCCATTGCCAACCAGGTCGCGGTGGCGATCAACAACGCGCGCCTGTACGAGCTCATCCGGGATCAGGCGGAACGCCTGGGCCTGATGCTGCGCAAGGAACAGGAAGAAGCCAGCCGTTCTCAGGCCATCCTCGAATCGGTCGCCGACGGAGTGCTGGTCACGAGCGCAGACAATCGCATTTCGTTCGTAAACACGTCGGTTCAGCATATCCTCGGCCCGCAAGCGACAAGATTGGCCGGGCAGCCGCTGGAGAAGTTCAGCGGGCTCTTCGGCGAACCCGGCCAGGCCTGGGTTTCCGCCATCCGCCGCTGGTCCGAGGCCCCGGAACTCTACGCCGCCGGGGATACCTACGCCGAGCGGCTTGAGCTCCGCAACGACCGGATTGCCCTCATCCATCTTGCGCCGGTCATCCTGGGAGAGGATTTCCTCGGTACGGTCTCGATCCTTCGCGACATTACGCACGAAGTGGAAGTCGACCGCTTGAAGTCCGAGTTCGTTGCGACCGTGAGTCACGAGCTCCGTACCCCGATGACTGCCATCAAGGGCTACGTGGAGATGCTCATGATGGGCGCGGTGGGTGCAGTCAACGAGAACCAGGCGCATTTCCTTGAGATCGTGCAGAACAACATCGACCGGCTGAACGCACTCGTGGGCGACCTGCTGGATGTCTCGCGCATTGAATCCGGCAATGTGACGCTCGCGCCGGAGGAGCTGGATCTGCCCAATGTGGCTGAGGAGGTTATCGTTGAGTTGCGGCAGAAGGCGGAGCAGGAAAAGAAACCCATCTCCTTCTCGCTCAAGGCATTGAAGACCGTTCCGTCCGTAACGGGAGATCGGGAACGCGTCCGGCAGATCCTGCGAACATTGCTGGACAACGCGTACCACTACACACCGGAGAACGGCTCGGTCGTGGTCAGCCTTCGTTCGGTGCCGCGGCAGTCTGAAGTCCAGGTGGACGTCGCCGACAACGGGGTCGGGATTGCGGCCGCCGACCAGGTCCGGGTCTTCGAGCGCTTCTTCCGCGGTGAGAATCCGCTCGTCCTGGCGACACCCGGCACCGGCTTGGGGCTTTCCATTGCCCGGCAGCTCGTCGAAATGCACCGGGGTAGGATCTTTGTCAAGAGCGATGGTGTGGAAGGGCGCGGCAGCACATTCTCCTTCACTCTTCCCATGCATCCAGGCCCCCGGGAGACGACGGATCAGCAACGCCCTGCGCCTGCGAAACGGAAACGCACAAGCAAGCGGGCGGCGCCCGTCGGAGCGGCTCCAAAATAAGGACTGCATGGCCAAGATACTCATTGCAGAGGACGAACCAGACATCCGCGAGCTTGTGACCTTCATGCTTCGCTTCGCGGGTTACGAGGTGGTGGCTGCCTCCAACGGCGAGGATGCCGTGCACACCGCCTCGCGCGAGCTTCCGGACCTGGTGCTCATGGATGTGCGGATGCCGCGCATGACAGGCTACGATGCCTGCCGTCTGATGAAGGCCAATCCTGACCTGCGCGACGTCCCGGTCGTCTTTCTCTCCGCCAAAGGTCAGGAGTCTGAGATCCAGTCGGGGCTGGATGCTGGCGCAGAGGAGTATCTGCTCAAGCCGTTCTCACCAGCAGAATTGACCAATCGTGTCCGGGGCATCTTGTCCCGGCGTGGCAAGTAGGCCGAAGTCGGCGGCGCCATCTTTCCTTTCGCCTCTGCCCGCCTCGCCGCTCGCAGCGGTCCGGGCAGGGTTTCACAGCCGCCGAGGCGACATGAGCATCGTCTTCCTCAAGCAGTCCGCTGTCCACTATGAATCGCTCGGACGTGGCCGTCCCGTTGTGTTCCTTCACACCTGGGTCGGCTCCTGGCGCTATTGGGTACCCAGCCTGCAGGTGGCAGCAACCTCCAGCAGCGCCTACGCTCTCGATCTCTCTGGATTTGGCGACACGGCTCGCAGTCCCGGGGCGTATTCCCTTGAGCATCGGGCTGCGCTTGTCGGCGGCTTCCTGGATGAGATGGGCATCGGTCGCATCGCCCTCGTGGGGCATGGGCTGGGCGCGCTGGCAGGATTGTCATTTGCCGGCCTCGACCCATCGCGCCTTGCCCGGATCATGGCGATCGCCATGCCGCTGGATCCCTTGTCGGTCGACGGCCGCCTGCAATCGTCCAGCCCTGCAGAACTGCTCGACCTCCTTGCGGGCCGATCGGCTAATGCCGCCGACGTGCTCGTGGAACCGTCCGAAATCGATCCCCGCGCCCTGAAGCTGACGCCAGATGTCGCACAGATTCACGCCGGTTTCGCGGGGCTTCGCGACGCAAACATCCCATGCCTGCTGGTGTACGGTGCGAACGATCCACTGCTGCGGCCGCCCTCGCCGGAGCATACGACGACCTTCGGCTCCAATGTGCACCAGATCGTGCTGGCAGATTGTGGTCACTTTCCGATGCTGGATTCCCCCGATGCATTCCATCGACTATTGCTCGACTTTCTGGCCATGGAACCCGGCACCAGCCCGCGCGGCCTGCAGCCAAAGGAGGAGTGGCGCCGCCGCCTGCGGTAGCGCTTGACACTCGACCGCTTTGGGGTATAGTAGTCACCGTTGGACCGAACGGGGAGCCTGCGCCACAGGCTGAGAGGAGCGTATCACGCTCGACCCGCATCACCTGATCCGGATCATGCCGGCGGAGGGAAAATCATTTGGCAACATCATCCTCCGCCACGGAGGATTTCTTTTTGCCCCGAGGCCGCCATGTTGAAAGCAGCGCGAGTCCCCACCTGCCGCTGTCGCCTCAGTTGAGCTGTCGCATCCCGTCCTCAAGGAGCGCCTTGTGACCGGGGGCCGAGTGCTGATCTTCGCCAATGGCGTACTGCCTGACCTGCACGCGGCCGGACGGCTGATCCAGCCCGGTGACTTTGTCGTCTGTGCAGACGGCGGTGCCCGTCACGCGCGTGCCCTCGGCCTCAGCCCTGATGCACTCATCGGAGACCTTGACTCCCTCGAGGAGACCGAGCGGGCGCGGCACCTAGCCGGGAATGTTGAGATCAAGCCCTTTTCGCATGACAAGGACGAGACCGACCTTGAACTCGCCCTCAACTATTCCCTGGAGCGGGACCCTGCATCCATCGTTGTGGTCGGTGCTCTGGGCGCCCGCCTGGATCACACGCTCGGAAATATCGCGCTTCTCCTGGATGCTCGCTTGGTGGGCCGCGTTTGCTGCCTCGATGATGGTGTCGAGGAGGTCGTGCTCTGCCGTGATCACGCCGAGGTTAGCGGTGCCCCGGGCGACCTCGTCTCGCTCGTGCCCTGGGGTGGCCCCGCAGAGGGGGTCATCACAGAAGGTCTGAAGTGGCCGCTGCGACGCGAAACGCTCTTCCCCGAAAGGTCTCGTGGTATCAGCAACGAGCTGCTGGGCGATACCGCCCAAGTCCATATCGACTGCGGACTGGTGTTCATTGTTCACCGGCGCATTCTGCGGGCTGCCGCATCGCGGTAGGAAGGTTCGCATGAGACGACTGCTCGTCCTGAGTTTTGTGCTCCTGGCTGGGTGCGCCCGTGTCGGCGCTGGCCCCGCCACCCTGACGGTTATGACGCACGACTCGTTTTCGGTTTCCGAGAGCGTGGTCAAAGCGTTTGAGGCAGCCAACGATGCTTCCGTTGCCTTTGTCAAGAGCGGCGATGCCGGTTCTGCACTGAACAAGGCCATTCTCTCCAAGGACTCTCCCCTTGCGGACGTCTTCTACGGGGTGGACAACACGTTCCTTGCCCGCGCCCTGGATGCCGACATATACGAGGCGTACCAGTCGCCTGCCCTCCAGAACATTCCGGTCGAATTTCGGCTCGACCCATCTCATCGCGCCCTCCCTGTGGACTACGGCGATGTCTGCATCAACTACGACAAGTCATACTTCGCGTCTCGTGACTTGGCTGTTCCTGGACGTCTCGAGGACCTCGTCAGGCCGGAATACCGTGGTCTGCTTGTGGCCGAGAATCCGGCAAGCTCTTCGCCCGGCCTGGCATTCCTGCTTGCGACGGTGAAGCACTTCGGCGATCCGGGCTACCTCGAGTACTGGAGGGACATGCGCCTCAACGGAGTGATCATCGTCGACGGCTGGGAAACGGCGTATTACACGAATTTCAGCGGCTCGTCGGGGCAGGGGCCCCAACCGATGGTTGTTTCATACGCGACCAGTCCCGCCGCAGAAGTGATCTTCGCCCCGGCGCCCTTGACGGACGCCCCCACTGCATCGATTACCGGGCCCGACGCCTGTTTCCGCCAGATCGAGTTTGTCGGCATCCTCAAGGGCGCCCGGCAGCCGGAGCTTGCTCGGCGCTTCGTGGATTTCGTCCTCAGCAACGAATTCCAGGCTGATGTCCCAGGGCAGATGTTTGTCTACCCCGTCTTGCCGGGTGTGAGCCTGTTGGATGCGTTCACGGAGTACGCACAGGTGCCGGCTCAACCTGCGACTCTGGCGCCGGAAGAGATCGCCCTGAATCGGGACGCTTGGATTCGGGCGTGGACGGACGTGGTCCTGCATTGACACGTCCCCTTGTCTCAACCTCTCGGTCTAAGAGCCCTCGGCGGACGCCTTGGCCTGGGTCCGTCTCCCTCAGAAAGGTCGGCCTTTGGGCCCTGCCCCTTGCCTTCCTGGCGATCTTCTTCTTTCTGCCGTTGGCGCGCATCCTGGCGTTCAGCTTCGATCTTGATGCCCTCTCAGCATCAAATCTTCGGGTGGCGTTTGATGCCCTGAGTTTCACGTTCTATCAGGCTGTTCTCTCGACACTGCTGACGCTTGGGCTCGGCATCCCCGCCGCCGCACTGTTTGCGCGCTACACCTTCCCCGGGAAAACGCTGCTGCGCGCCCTCACCGCCGTTCCGTTCATGTTGCCCACGGTCGTCGTTGCGGCCGGCTTCAGTGCGCTGCTTGGCCCTCGAGGTTGGCTCAACCTCACGGTCGTCCGCCTGTTCGATCTGGCCGCTCCGCCCATCGTCTTCACGGGAACGCTGGGCGCCATCCTGGTTGCCCACGTGTTCTACAACACGACCATCGTCATCCGGCTTGTCGGAGGAGCGTGGTCCAGCCTTGACCCGAGGCTGCGCCAGGCCGCCGCATCCCTCGGTGCTGACTCACGGCAGGTATGGTGGCGCGTAATCGTGCCGCTCCTGCGGCCGTCGTTGCTGGCTGCTGTGCTGCTGGTCTTCCTGTTTGATTTCACCAGCTTCGGCGTGATCCTGCTCTTGGGGGGCCCATCCTTCGCCACGCTGGAGGTCCAGATCTATATCCAGGCCCTGCAGATGATGGATCTGCCGCTCGCCGCCCTTCTTTCCCTGATCCAGCTGCTGTGCACCATCGGATTCGCCATCTTGTATACCCGCCTGATGTCCCGAAGCCGGATGCAGACCACACCGCGCCCCATGCAGGCGAATCTGCGCGCGCCCTCGGCTGTCCGGGAGCGGCTCTTCGTGGGGCTGATGTCCCTTGCCCTTTCCGTGTTCTTTGTTCTGCCGCTTTTCGCATTGCCCCTCAGATCTGTTTCACGCCTCGACGCAGACCGCGGCGAGCGCACCGGATTCCAGGCAAGCCTCACCACCGACTACTATACAGAGCTGTTCGTAAATCGCAGGGACTCGGTTTTCTACGTTCCACCAGTTCGCGCGGCAGCCAACTCCTTGATCTATGCGTCCGCCACGGTTGCGCTGTCGCTCGCCATGGGATTCCCTGCGGCATCCGCGCTGGCCAGGCCGGGCCGCCTTGAGCGCATCCTGGATCCCGTCCTCATCCTGCCGCTCGGCGCCTCCGCTGTGACGCTTGGCTTGGGCTTCATCCTTGCCTTCGGGCGCTGGCTCGCCTCGCCCTGGATGGTGCCGCTGGCGCATACGCTGGTCGCGCTGCCCTTTGTCATCCGAACCCTGCAGCCTGCCTTGGAAACCTTTCCGCAGCGACTCCGCCACGCGGCCGCCTCGCTCGGCGCCTCGCCTTTCCGTTCCTGGCAGTTGGTCGATTGGCCCATCCTGCGGCGGCCTGCGCTATCCGCCGCGGGCTTTGCCTATACGATCTCGCTGGGGGAGTTTGGTGCCACATCGTTGCTCTCGCGGCCCGAGTATCCCACCATTCCTGTCGCCATCTATCGGTTTCTGGCTCAGCCCGGGGGAATGAACTACGGCCAGGCCATGGCCATGGCAACCATGTTGATGGTTCTCACCACCGCCGGCATACTGCTTATCGAGAGGTGGCGCCTGCCCGGCTCGGCGGAATTCTGATGCTTGAACTTCGAGACATACACAAGAGTTACGAGCAGCAGCCGCTGCTGCGCGGCGTGTCCTTCGCGGTTGCACGTGACGAAACCGTCTGCCTGTTGGGCACTTCGGGCAGTGGCAAGTCCACCATTCTGCAGCTCATCGCCGGACTGGATTCGCCAGAGGCTGGGAGTGTCCTGTGGGATGGCAGGGATCTGGCATCCACGCCGGCGCATCTGCGAGACTTCGGGCTTGTGTTTCAAGACTATGCTCTTTTTCCACACCTGGATGTGTTCCGCAATGTGGCCTTCGGGCCGCAGACGAAGGGTTGGTCTCGCACCCAGGTGGCGCAGCGAGTGGCGGAGGTTCTGGAACTCGTGAACCTGACGGGGTTTGAGCGCCGCGCCGTCACGGAGTTGTCCGGCGGAGAACAGCAGCGCGTCGCCCTCGCGCGTGCACTTGCGCCGAGGCCCAGGCTGCTGATGTTTGATGAGCCGCTGGGCGCCCTTGATCGCGCCCTCCGCGAAGAGCTGCTCAGCGAATTGCGATTCGTGCTCGCTCTGACCCGTATCCCATCGCTCTATGTTACGCACGATCAGGAGGAGGCCTTCAAGATCGGGGATCGTATCCTCCTCTTGCATGCCGGCCGCATCGTGCGGGACGGTGCCCCCGAGGAGATCTGGGCGGCGCCCGGCTCGCCCTGGGCTGCCGAATTCCTCGGCCTGGGCAACGTGATTCCAGGCCGGGTTCTGGCCGGCAAGCGGCGACTCGAGACGGCATTCGGAGTCTTCCCACTGCAATGCGATCACGATCACCGGCATGGAGATGACGTGCACGTCTTGGCGCGCCCCGCGCCAGCGCGCGACGGCGCGCTTTTCAGCGGAACGGTTCGCGATGTGATCTTCGAACAGGACGGCTACCGGGTCGTCCTTGGGAACGGACTGTATTTTGATGTGCCTAAGGCGCCAAAGAAGGGCAGCCGCCTTACGGTACGCCTGCGCCTCGAATGCCTGGGGTGTGATTCATCCGATTGAGCCCGGCGCTCGAATCGGAGCCCATGCAAAACATCCGTGTCCTGAAGCTGGATCTCTCAGGTGCTGTGACCTGGCAATACACAGGCCGCCTGTTGCGGCGCAGCGCACACTCCGTCGTGCTGGAAGCCTTCTTTGACAGGCAGGATACGCCGATTCTGGATGTTGTCCTGAAGCACGGTGACCGCTTTGTCGAAACGTACTATGACGACCGTGGGTACAACGTCCTCGAAATCTTCGATTTCGACAGCGCCAAGTTCAAGGGATGGTACTGCAATCTGAGCCGCCCCGCGCACATCACCGCGGGATCGGTCTCCTGGGTGGACTTGGCGCTCGACCTGTGGGTCTGGCCGGATGGTCGCAGTGCGCTGCTGGATGAGAACGAGTTCGCCGCGCTGCCGCTTCAGCAGAACGAGCGGGATCGAGTCAGGAACACGCTGCTCGAACTCGAACAGGCATCTTGGAACAAACGGCCTCCGGCATAAGCGGAGGCCGTTTCCTTAATCTGTTTAGTACGTGACCCCCAGGATCTCCATGATCGCATCGCCGAATTGCCAGGCGAACCCGGCTGCGATCGCGCACACACAACACAGGACTAGCAGCACGATGATCACGATCACGAGCGTATTGCGCTTGGGCTTCTCTGGCGGGAGGGGGGGTGCATTGTACATGTCCTGATTCATCTTCACTTCTCCTTGTGAATTGTGATGGGCTGCAACACTTCGTTGTCGATCGCCTTGGGAAGCCGTCGCCCGGATCAGAGCGTCCAGGCTCAACTCCCTCGTGGATGACTGTTGTCCTTATGGCGTTAGGCCGGGCCGGCATTGCTGGCAGGGCGGGCCCACCACCACAGTAGCGCGAGGATCAGGATACCTGCAAGCACGGCGACCAGCACCGGCATCAGGACAGACGCGACTGAGACCGCCGTCGAGGCCACGTCCTCCGCCACGCTGACCGGCGTGTTCCCCGCGCCTCCGGTCGATACTGTCACAAGTGGGCGAACGGCTGCCGACTTCGCCAGGTGCACTCCACCGGCCACCAGCAGGCCGCAGGCGAGCGCCACCACAGGGTTGATTCCCTGTATGACGTTCGTGCCTGCCGCGAATGCGATTGCGCCCGCCACGGGTCGGATGAACGTCTGGACCAGGTCATTGATATGGTTGACCGCCGGCAGCTTGTCCGCCAGCATTTCGATGATCAGCAGGATCCCGAGCATGATCAGGATCCACGGGTTGGCCAGGGTATCGAAAGGCGGCGCAAGCTCGATCAGATCGGTGTAGTGCGCCACCACGCCGACCACCAGCAGTGGAATATAGGCGTTCAGGCCGGCGCTTGCCGAAAGGCCGAAAGCCGAAAAGATCGCGAACAGCGCTTCCATGGTTCTCTCCTATCCTTGCAGTCCGGGGAATCCTCCCCAGGTGTCCGTCAGGTTCAATCGAACGAGGTCGATTCCGAGGATCATCACGAAGGCTAGGGTTAACCCTGCGGCGGCCGGGAGCCATAGCTGGCGGGCGTTCACGAAGGCGTTGTTCTGTCGCATGACCATGATCCAGACGATGCTGAACACGATCGTAAGCAGGGCCAGCACTCCCAGCGCGCTCAGGATCGCCACCGGATACAGGACGATGGGACTCTCGGTGATGATGCCCAGGTCGGCCAGCAGCAGGATCCCGGCCAGCATGGTGAATTTCCGCCAGTCCAGCGCGCGCTCGGGTGCCGGGATCCGCCACACGCTTTGGTTATACATCGGATACAGCACTGAGGCCAGCGCCAGGCCCATCCCACTGCCCGTGAAAACCCGTGTCACGCTGTTGGTTGTGTAAAGCGTCGGGAGGGCCGCCAATGCCCCGGGCTGCACGGCCTTCATCAGCGCCAGGTACGAATTCGATCCGTCGATTGCGAACGCCAGGAAAAGCCCGATCAGCACCGCGGCGATGCCTCGCCTTGGCAACATGCTGCTCTTTGGGCTCACTGCAGCCTGGAAGATCAGCGCGATCGCCGCGGCGTTGAACTCGCCCGTGCAGCGCGCGCACAGGGGCATCTGCAGTTTACCGATGTGCAGCGAATGCGAATCAAGCCGGTGGCACACGGCATAACCGATGGCATCCAGCTTGCCCATCAATCCCGGCGGCGCGATATAGATCCACGCGGCCAAACCGACTGCCACCGCGATCAGCACCGACCAGCGCGTCAGTCCATGCATCCTGTGACTCGGCTCCGATTGCATCGTACAGGCATTATATGTATCTTGTCGTGGATTCGCAAGAACATCTCCGTTCGTTATGTACGCCCGAACGGGCAGGAGGTTGCATTCCTCCGCGGCATCTCGCATGCACGGAACCTGAATCGAAGCCGTGGTTAAACCAGAATGCCGTCTGAGTCGACGGCATTCGTGGGCGCTGTGGCTTCCCAGTTACTTGAGGAGGGATGCCACAGCGCTGCGTTTGATGCTACTATCCATGATGGACATCACCTCCTCCTTTCAATAGGATGGCGATAAGATGTGATCCCCCATTAATTGGCTGGAGTATCGCATACCTTGAATTGGATGTCAATGGTGCAATTCAGCGGCCGCCGCAGGACCGGCCGGTAGGTCTGATGATAGCCTTTGATAGGCTTGGCGAGACTCAGCCTGCTATCCTGCTGCGACTTGCCGGAGGTGCTGGATGAA
The DNA here is from genome assembly GCA_043805815.1 of Chloroflexota bacterium. Lineage (GTDB taxonomy): Bacteria > Chloroflexota > Anaerolineae > Anaerolineales > Villigracilaceae > Fen-1038. The sequence continues at coordinate 34,307 of JAZDHO010000004.1, read as the reverse complement.
ACAACATACACGATTGGTCTGGATCACTGTGCTCGTGCTCGGATGGCTCCTGGACTTCCTGTTCTGGAAGCAGGCGCCCGGGATCAACTTTGCTCTCTACTGTGCCCTGTGCCTTGCTGCAGGTGCTGCCCTCCTTCGGCTCGATGGCGCCCGCATGGCCCCGCGTGCCGCCTGGCTCTTGCCCCTGATTGCCATCTTTGCGTTGGCATCGTTCCTTCGGGCCGAGCCCTTCACGCTATTCCTCGCCGTTCTCCTTACCCTCTTCCTCATGGCCGTACTCGCCATCACCTGCCGGGGTGGCCGGTGGCTTGGGTACAGCCTGGCCGACTATGCACTTGGCCTGATGCGGCTGACTTGGAGTGTGCTCACCAAGCCATTTGGTTTCCGTGCCCCAACGGGGACCGGTAATCCCGCACGCCGGTCCACGGCTTCGGGCGCATGGCCTGTCGTTCGTGGTCTGCTGCTCGCGCTGCCGATCCTTATGCTCTTTGCTGCGCTCTTGGGCTCGGCCGACCTTGTCTTCCGCCGTGAACTTGATGGACTCATCAAGCTCCTGAGTCTCGAGCGGCTTCCCGAGTACATCTTCCGCCTCATCTATACGCTTATTGCCGCCTTGGCGCTGCTGGGAGTATTCCTGCATGCCTCCTCGGAAAGCAAGGATGAACGCCTGCTGGGCCACAAACCGCCGCTGGCTTCTGGCTTTCTTGGTTTCACCGAGGCCTCCATTGTCTTGGGTGGCGTCGCCATTCTCTTCTTGGCCTTTGTGATCGTCCAGTTCCGCTACTTCTTCGGCGGCGCCGAGAACATAGGTCTGGACGGCTTCACCTTCGCGGAGTATGCCCGCCGTGGGTACGGTGAGCTGATGACCGTCGCCATCTTGAGCCTGTTGCTGCTTCTCGGCTTGGGTGCGGTGACGCGGCGGGATTCCATCTCCCAACAGCGACTCTTCTCGGCTTTGTCCGTCATGATTGTCTTGCTTGTCGGCGTAATGCTCGTATCCGCCTACATGCGTCTCAGCCTCTACGAAATGGCCTACGGCTTCACGCGCTTGCGCACCTATGTTCACGTGTCCCTGATCTGGCTCGGCCTGCTTATTGGGGCCGTGGTTGTGCTGGAGCTCCTGCGCCGCGAGCGTCTTTTTGCGGCGGCCGCCCTGATTGCCTCCCTCGGGTTCGCCGTGACGCTGATCGCGCTAAACGTGGATGCTTTCATCGTGCGCCAGAATGTGGATCGCGCGCGTCGCGGGCAGGGGCTCGACGTTCCACACCTGGCTTCGCTCTCCACGGATTCTGTGCCTCCGCTGGTCGCCCTGTTCCAATCCGAAGCAATCCCCTCTGAGACTAAGGATGCCCTCGGAGCGGCCCTCGCCTGCCGGCTGGAATCGCAACCTCCCCGTGGGCCCTCCGACTGGCGTTCATTCACTGTCTCGCAATGGCAGGCCGTGAGGGCACTGGAGTCTGTGCGAGCCGACCTCGAGGACTACAAGTCTGTCCAGGACGACTGGTTCACCCGGGTCTTCACGCCGAAGGGCACATCGCACGATTGCATTGTTTTCCGGGATTGACCATTGGAGCCGCAGTCGCCACGGCTATGCCTCGAACGGATTGAAGTTGGTGTTCCGATCGAAGTAGTCCTCTGCTTCTGCCTTCTTCAGGCCGTTCACGGCAGCATAGGTCAGGGGGGTCATGCAGGCCTCGATCGCCACCTTGAATAGATAGTTGGTCACCGTCAGTGTCAGGAAAAGGCTCCAGGGAAAGACGCCGAAGAGCGAGGCAACGGTCACGAAGGCTGCCGTGTCCACAAGTTGGCCCAGGACCGTGCTCCCGATCGTCCGCGTCCACAACCAGCGGCCCGCGGTGATGACCTTCATCTTCGCCAGCACGAAGGAGTTCGTGAACTCTCCGCTCCAGTATCCCGCCAGGCTGCCTAGTACGATCCCGCCGCTGTTCATGCCTCCGAGGATCGCCGCGTACGCCGCATCGCCGGCATACTCTTGCCAGGTTGCCTCACCCGGCAGCCGGCTCACGGCTAAGAACACCAGCGCTGCCAGCCCGAGGCAGAAGAAGCCGGTCCAAATCGCCCGGCGGGAACGGCGATATCCGTACACCTCCGTCAGGATGTCGCCGAAGATGTAGCTCACCGGGAACAGGATGGTGCCGGCGTCGAAGGCCATCGGCACGCCGAGGACGTCGAATCGCAGATCCACGATCTTCGCCGAGGATGTCACGTTACTGACGATCAGCACGGTGACAAACAGCGCCACGATAAGATCAAAATAGCGTTGCGGCTTCTCCATGGTCAAGCTCCCGCCTCACCAGCGGATCTGAACAGGCGTCCCCACGTCGGCCCAGTTGTACAGTTGCAGGGCTTCATCCACCCCAAGTACGACACATCCGTACGAGATGGGTATTCCCAGGTAACCGGCCCACAGGCGCGCGCCGCCCGGAAGGATGGGCAGCGCGTGGATGCCGTTCTCCAGCGACCCGGACCAGTAGATGCCCATCCAGTTCGGCATCCAGATGTTCCAGTTGGCGCCGTAGGCATTTGGGATCTTGTCCAGCACCTGGAAGGATCCGACGCGCGTGGAATTCCCCATCCCGGTTGATGCAGCAAAGCTGTAGACCAGCTGGTCGTTCTCGTACGCGTACAAGTGCTGTTCGCTGATGCTCACCAGCACGTGCTTCCCGTTCAGGCTCGCCGCCTCGGGTGCCGTGCCCTCGTTGACGGCCTCCGAGCCCTCCTCCGCGATGACCATCGTGATCACAGGCGGATCCTCGGAACTCGGGGTTGGAGCGGCCTCGGGCACTGAGTTCTCAACCGTAGGCATCGGAGTTGGTGCCGGCGGTGGTTGTGTCTGAGTTGGCTTGGAGATTTGCACCACCGACCACGCCTGCAACAACTGCGGCGTGGGCGTGGCGCCCGCCAGGCGCTTGATCGTCGGTTCCATTGCCGCGCATGCCATGGACACGAGCACTACCGCTCCGAAGATCGCCGCCGCGACCATCCGCGATGCCCTGGGTCCTCCCATGATCCTGCATCGATGAGGAAGATGCTTACCTGGATGAGCGTGGTTGAGATTCACTTTTCGTTCGGTCTCCGGCATGTGGCCGATGCCTGCGAAGACTATGCGGCCGCGGCAGCAGCCCTGCGGCCCTCTCCGAGGCGCAAGAGCACGACGCTCGCTAGGACGATCAGGCTGCCGATCAACTGCATGCGTGTGAGCTGCTCCGAGAACAGCAGATAGGCCCACACGCCAGTGAAGACCGGCTCCAGCGCGCCGATCAGGTTCGCGACTGTCGCAGGCAGATAGCCGAGGCTGACCAGGTACAGCCCAAAACCACCAATTGTGGGACCAATCCCCAGCAGCAGCAGGATCGCCCAACCGCTGGCCGAACTGCCCAGCCACAGGAAGTTGGCCAGGGGTGCTTGGCCCGAGAACGCATTCATTGCCAGGTTGAACAGGAAGAGAAAGGCGACCGCACTGCTGAAACCGTAAAGCATCGTTGTCCACGGATCGATCGACCTGTTGGCCGACGTCTTGCCGAACATATTGTAGCAGGCGAAGAAGAAGCCCGTCATCAGGCCGAACGCGATGCCAGCAGCATTGACTCTCCAGGCAGCAGGATCCGCCGCGCCGGACACGAGTACCGTTCCACCGAGGCTCAATACGATCGAGACCACCTTGGTGCCGTTGATATCTTCGCAGAGCAGGTAGTGGGCCAGGATCGCGGTCATGGCAGGGGAGCTGAAGGCCAGGACAGTGGCGACCGCCGCACCGTTGAACTCCACTGAAAACGTCCACATGGAGTTGAACAGGGCCAGGCTCAGTCCGTACAGGACGAAGAAACCCCTCAGCCGCGGGTCGAGCCGGAACCGCCCCGGACTCAAGGTCACGAACGCGGCCGCCAAAACGACCACGACGAAGCAGTCCCGCCAGAACGCCAGCACGAGCGACGGCAGTTGATAGGCCCTGCTCAGGTGGCTGATCAGGATTCCCGCGAAAGAAAGGAACACTGTGGCTGCCAGCCCGATCAGGTACCCGGGCGTTGAATTCCTTGATGCCGATCGCATGCCTCTCCTCAAAGGCGAAGCCCTGTCCTTGCAGGGCTTCGCATCAACGCCTCTGTGCGGTTGGCAACCGGCGTCAATCCTCCCGGGGACTAGGAGGGAATACTGCCGCAATCGATCGCCAGTCCAGGAATCTAGTTGAAGCGCGGGGAATCGTCAAGACAGATCAGTCCGGTCGGCACGGGATGCAGCCCTGACGGCCGGGGGCCGGACTTGGGTGGCGCAGGCGGCCTCTCGCCGGATCTGATCGATACCTTGTGGACACCGTGTGGTTGAAGTCCGAGTCGGAATGCATTAGAATGTACCCATCCAATGTTGGTGCGCTTTGTCGCATAGAATCCCAGAATGAGGGAAATCCTTAAGCCGCAACGCTCCAAAGTCGTCTTTCGCGGGAGCAGCGCACTGATGGTCCTCGTGGTGCTTCGTGCCACCGTGGCGACGTGGACTTGTTCCGGGCCAGAGCGGCTTCGATGGGCGGCCATTCCCCTGCAGCGGCATGAGCCCATTCATCGAGAGGCGGGAGGAGTTTGAGATGAACCGTAATCTCGTCAGGACGTGCCTTGTCATCGGCCTGCTCGGTTTCATGGCCGTCGGCGGCCTTGCGGCGCTCTGGTATTGGTTCTGCGGAAGAGGCGGCACCGGCCCCGTGCTCCGCCTGGTGCAGCCCGTCGCCAGCCTCGAGATACGCTCCGGGCAGGGTGTGGTCGTCATCGTTGAAGGCGAGTCCGCCTTGGGTATGCAGCGCATCGAACTGCTGGTGGACGGTCAATTCGAGCGCGCTGCCTCGGCCCTTGGCGAATCCCGGTTCCGGGCCATATTCCCTTGGTTCAGTTCGGACCTGGGGGATCATGACCTGCGCGCAATTGGCTATGATCGCAGCGGCCGCGCCAGCCAGCCGGTCTTCGTCGTTGTGCGGGTTCAGGCAGCGGATGTGCGGGCCGCGCTTGAGAATGCCCTGGCGTTGGATGTCGATCAAACCATCGAAGATGTCATCTTGCAGGCAGAGGGCGCAGGCCAGTCCGGCGGTGCTGGAGAGCCTGCTGGGGCCGGACAACCGCCCCAGGCAGGCGACGAGCCGCCAGTTGCAGAATTGGTGGTGACCCCCATTCAACGGGGAGATTCGGTGGTGGCGAACGTGCTAATCGGCGCCCGGGATGATGTCGGGATGAGCGGGATGCTGTTGATCGTCCAGTCTCCAAGCGGCGAGCCGACGAGAAACGAATATGATTGCGAGAGAAATCTTGAATGCAGCCGCGAGCTCGAGCTTCCCCTGGGGGAAGAGGGGGAGTGGATCTTCAACCTGGATGTCATGGATGTGGCGGCGCAAGAAGCCCAACAACAATCCTCGCTGGATGTCGCGTGCGATCCAAACTTGCGCTGTGCTCCGGCGGAAGGCAACAACCGCGCGCCCGGCGCTCCCCTGCCCGGAGAGCCGCCGCAGGGGGACGGCGAACGGCCAACGGTCATACTGAAGGTCACGCCCCAGCGCAATGGAAACGCCATCGCGGCCATCGTGGAAATGCGCGCCCGTGACAACGTTGGCGTGGGCGTCATGAACCTGCGGATCCAGTCTCCGGGCGATGATGCAGAACATGCAGAGAACTCCGCGCTGGGTTGTGACGGCAACCCGGCATGTGATTTCGAATTCGTGCTGCCTCTGGCCGAGCCTGGACGGTGGATGTTTGTCCTTGAAGCTTTCGACCTGTCCAGGCAAAGAGCGTTGCCCCAGATGGCAGTAGTAGAGGTCATCTGTCTTCGCGGCGTGGACGCGAACAATCAGCCGATCGAGGATTGCTCGGTCGCAAATGAGGAATTCCCCGCGCCTGGAAACAACCCCGGCAATCTGCCACCCTGGGCAAACGCAGCCAATCCATGGTGGGACCGCTCACTCGCCGCGCCGGTCTTCGAGCCTCTGGATCCGGTTTTCGGCATGTTCGGCGGGCAGGTGCCCCCTGAGCCGAACCCTCAGCAAGAGGATCTGCCGGACTTCCGCCAGGCAGAATCATTCGATATCAACGGTTGCATGATACAACTCCCTGTTTTGCCCAATGCGACTCCCCCAAACATCACCCAATGTCCCGATTGGAATTTGCGAGGCGTGGACCTGAGACGTGTTGATCTGCAGTTCGCCAGCTTGCAGGGCACTGATTTCACAGATGCCCGCCTGAATGGATCCAAGCTTCGCGAGGCCGATCTATCAGGCGCCATCCTTGATTCAGTGAGAATGGATGCTCTCTCGGCACCAAGCTCGAACCTGCAGGGCGCCACCGCTGTCGGCGCGAGGTTTGGGTACTCCGATCTTTCGGCCGCGGATTTGCGAAATGCATCAATGATTGGGAGTTCCTTCAGTGCAACTGACCTTACTTCGGCTGATCTCTCAGGCGCGGTCTTGACCAATTCCAGCTTCTGGCACGCCATTCTCATCAATGCGGTCTTGCGCGGAGCGGATTTTTCTGGTGCGGATTTGACCGGCGCCGATCTGACCGGCGCTGACGTCACGAATGTGATCTGGCTTGGAGCGATTTGCCCAGATGGCTCCACGGCAATCCAACGAGCCGGCGCCGATCGTTCATGTGAAGGCCACCTGACCCCCTAGTGGAGGGCGCCATGACGGAATCACCTTATCCACGCTTCTTGAAGGCAACGCTTGCCATTGTTGTCATCGCGCTATTGGCAGGCTGCACCTTGCCAAGTTCGCCCATTCAGGGCGGCCAGCAAAGCGTGCAGATCGTCCAACCGCCGGAGGGTGCGCAGCTCAATGTCGGTGAAGCGGTCTCCGTGGTCTCCAGCTTCTCTGATCCCGGCGGCGCCAAGGGCGTGATCCTGGAGGTCAACGGCGTGGCCGCGAGAGACGACAAGTTCTATTCCCCTATGTTCAAAGGCAGAATGGATCAACCTTGGCGGGCTCTGCAGAGTGGCCCTGCAAGTCTGTGTGTGTATCTGTCCACGTCGGATGGGCAACTGCTGCGGTCGAACTGCGTCAACGTGCTGGTCGGTGGTAGCCTGACCCTCACCCCCTTTGTTTCGCGCACGCCTCCCTCCGACCTGACTGCCACGCCGACGCTTACTTCCACGCCGGGCGCTCCCAGCGTGACCGCCACACAGGATTCCAATTGCCGCCTGGGACCGGGCACAACCTATCAGGTCACTAGCAGCCTGCTTGTCGGTCAGACCGCCCCGATCACCGGCCGCAACACGGATTCGAGCTGGTGGGTGATCCAGATCCCGGGTAGTGGCGAGTGCTGGATCTGGGGTGAACTTGTGAACGTAGCGGGCGATACCAGCCAGGTACCGGTCAAGACGCCTCCGCCGCTTCCGACCGCAACCTTGACCCAACCTGCCCCGTTGACAGCGCCCTCTCCCAACTCGCCCAGCGGTACGCTGAACTGCGCCGATGTCACTGGCGGGCTGACCCTATCTTGGTCTGCCGTAACCCATCCCAATGGCATTGATCACTACGAGTGGGCGCTGCAGGGCGGCGTAAACAACTCCGGCACTACCGGCTCCACGCAGGCCGACGTCAATCTCATCAACTGTGGCGCCGCTTACCAGTGGCGCGTCCGTGTTGTGGATGGCCTCAGCAACATCGGCCCCTGGTCGGCCTACATGCTGTTCAACGTTCCGTAGTAGCTGCGGCCATTGGGTCAGGTCCCGGGAGCATCCCAAAACCCCATCCCGCCCCGCCGGATGCAACCGCCGTCTTTCGGGAACAACAAAGCCCTGCGGATGCAGGGCTTTGGGCAAGTGCCCCCATGGAGATTCGAACTCCAGTTTAAGCCTTGAGAGGGCTTCGTCCTGGGCCCCTAGACGATGGGGGCTCGTACGCCATTACACGAGCGGCCGACATTGTATCATCGGGCTCACAAGCCGTCAAATTGGCACGTTGGAGCCCTCGCTTTGCCGCCCGCCCGCATCCCCGGACCTTCGTCCCAAGCCGCGGGCGCTATTCCACGATGTAGACGATCAGTTCCCCGGGCCCGTGCACACCGATCGTCAGTGTCATCTCAATGTCGGCGGTTCGCGATGGACCTGTGATCAGCACTGCTGCCGCAGCCTCGCGCACCTGCGGCATGCGCAACGTCTCCTCCAGCGACCATACGATCTGCGATTTGTGCACCACAGCGACGTGGACCTCCGGCAGGAGGGAGGCGCTGAGCGGCTGCCCGTGGGAACTGGTCAGAACAAGTGTGCCCGTCTCTGCGATCGCGCACGCGCAGCCTGTGATTCCCACTCTCAAGCTCGAATCCATGCTTCCAACTATTCGTACGCCCGATTCGCTTAGTTGCGCCGAGTCCAACCCGTCGATCTCCTCCCATGCGAGCACACTGTCAATGGAACGGCTGTGCAGCAGGTCTACCAACCGCAAGTGCAACTCCGATCGCTGGACCTGCTCAACCTCCGCGCCCAACGCCTTCAGCTCTTCGGTCATCCGATCCACGGCAGCAGTATCGCCTTCATTCTTCTTTCCCCTTTCTTCCGGCACTTCTCCACGCCCTTCATCAATCCCCGGCGTTCGCGTCTCCCCCGGATTCCATTCATCTACTGCGGAGCCACCTCCTGCCCAGCGGTCCCGGAACGGCCTCGCGGCCGGCCGCCGCAAGCTCCTGCCCTGCCCCCAGCCGGTGAAGGCCGGCAGCCGCATCCACTCCGCCGCCGGCGAAAGGAACCGCCCTCCCACTGCTCCCAGCCCCTGCATGAATCTGAACAGCCTTGGCGAGGCCGCGATCACTGCGTAAGTCTGTAGCGCCACGCGTGTCGCCGTGGAAAGACCGATGCCCTCGTCGGCCGTCCCCGCCTCCGGGGCGCCGGCGCGGACCCTGGTCAGCAGGGTGGGTAGGTCGATGTCCACCGGGCAGGCATCTTTGCACGCGCCGCACAACGAAGAAGCTTGGGCTAGGTGACCGAATTGAGGCAGTCCCTCCAATCCTGGCGAAACGACAGATCCGATCGGGCCCGGATAGGGCGCGGGCGCACCGTCTGCCGCCACGTATGCGTGCCCGCCGATCTCTCGAAAGACGGGACATGCATTCAGGCACGCTCCGCAGCGGATGCAGTACAGCGCCTCCTGGAGCCCGGAAGCCCATAGCCGGGAGCGCCCGTTGTCCACGATGATCACGTGCCGCTCCAGGGCGCCGTCCGCCTCGCCTTCCCGACGCGGCGAGTGGATCAGTTGAGTGTAGACACTCAGTTTCTGCCCCGTGGCTGAGCGCGGCAGCAGCGACAGCATCAATGCCAGGTCATCCAGCGTCGGGACCAGTCGCTCCATGCCCATCAAGGCGATGTGCACCCGCGGCACCGTGGTGACCATCCGGCCATTGCCTTCGTTCGTGACGATGCAGATGCCTCCCGTCTCAGCGACGCCGAAATTGACGCCCGAGACGCCGACGTCCGCCGTGAGAAACACCTCTCGCAGGGCTCGGCGCGCCGCGCTGGTCAGTGTCGGAATGTCGTCGGTGTAGGGCAGTCCAAGCTTATCCCTGAAGAGTTCGCCCACCTGCTGCCTCTTTAGATGCACCGCGGGCGTGATGATGTGCGCCGGTTTCTCGCCGCGCAACTGCACGATGAACTCTCCCAGATCTGTCTCGACCACGCGGTGCCCGCGGCCCTGGAGTGCCGCGTTGAGTTCGATCTCCTCCGAGACCATCGACTTGGATTTCGCGAACAACAGTGGCCGGCTCCGGCCTGCAGTATTGACTGGCCGCCGCGACGCCTCTGCAATTTCGAGCACCATCCTTATGGCGCCCGCAGCATCCTCGGCGCGGTGCACTCGCATACCGTTCCCGCTGGCCCGCTCCGCGAACGAGTCAAGCAGCTCATGCAGGCGCTCCATCACCTCGGCGCGCACAGCGTGCGCACGTCGACGCCGGTCCGGCCAGTCGGGCAGTGAGCCGAACGCTGCCTCCCGACCCATGGCACGCCGCTGGGCGTTTGCATCCAACGCCGACTGAAGTTGCCCGTTGGCGATGGATGCCCGGATCCGGCTGCGGAATTCCACCGCGCTCATCGTGTAACTACCCGATCGCAGCGCCCTGGGGTGCGGCGATTCTGCAGCATTTCATACATGTGCCAGCACCTCGGCCATGTGCCGTACCTTCTGGGCCCGCTTTGAGCGCTCCAGGCCCCCCTGGATATGCAGCAGGCAGCCTGCATCGCAGACAACGAGCGTGGGAGAGTTGGTTGTCTCCAGGTTCACGATCTTGCGCTGGAGCATCTCGGCCGAGAGTTCCGGGTGCTCGACCGAGAATACGCCGCCGAATCCGCAGCAGTCTTCCGCCTCGGGCAATTCGCGCACCTCCGCTCCACGAACATGCGCCAGCAGTGCCCGAGGTTGACGGTCCACCCCCAGGCCGCGGTGCAAGTGGCATGTGGGATGGTATGTGATTGGACCCTCCCAACTTGCCTTGCAGTCGGTCACCCCGAGCACGTCCACCAGGTACTCGGTCAATTCGTAGGTCCGAGCCGCCAGCTCCTGCGACCGCTGCAGCCAGCCTGGATGGCCGCTGAACAGCTCTGCGTAGTTGTGTCGGATCATGTGCGCGCAGGATCCGGATGGCATGACTACGTCCCCCTTCGAGGCCTCGAAAACGCGTACCGTGTGTTCAGCGATCCGCCGCGCCTCGGCTCGCAATCCCGCATTGAACATCGGCTGTCCGCAGCATGTCTGCTCACGCGGGAATTCCACGCTTACCCCGCAGCGCTGCAGCACCGTGACCGCCGCCTCACCGACCTCCGGAAAGAACGTGTCCACCAGGCACGTGACGAAGAGCTGCGCCGTCCGCATCCACTCATTGTATATCAATGCGGGCAGTGCGTCGCAATCGGCGCAGGGGCACAGGAGGCCTTCCACCCATTGCGCGATTACGCATGACTGCCTATGGTATTATTTCCGCGGCATGGATCTCTTTCGCGCCAAATTGACGCCATCTTTTGCATTGCCGGACCGTCTCAACCGGCTCGGTGAGTTGGCCTATAACCTGTGGTGGACATGGCATTCCGAAGCTGCTCGCACCCTTGGGCGCTTGGACTATGACCTCTGGGAAAGCCTTGGGCATAACCCGATTCTTTTTCTGCGCCAGGTGGCACCGCCGCGCTTGCAACAGGCCGCTGAGGATCCCGAGTACCTCGCCCTGTACGACGCTGTGTTTGCCGATTTCGATTCGTATCTCGGCGCGCGTGAGCTCTGGGCCTACCGGTTTCACCCCGAGTTGACCAATCGACCGATCGCCTATTTCTCGATGGAGTACGGGCTCCACGAGATGCTCCCGATCTATTCGGGTGGCCTGGGCGTTCTTGCAGGCGACCACCTCAAGGAAGCCAGCGATCTCGGCCTGCCCTTGGTTGGGATCGGTTTGATGTACGCCGAGGGCTACTTCTCGCAGCGTATCGGTGAAGATGGCTGGCAGACTTCACTTAACCGGCCTCTGGACTTCAATGACCTGCCCGTCATGCCGGTTCTCAACGAGGATGGGCAGCCGCTCACTGTAGAAGTCGAGTTTCCGGACCGCCTGGTCTCCGTGCAGATCTGGGAGGTGCGGGTCGGACGCGTGCCGCTCTATCTGCTCGACTCGAATGTCGCCTCGAACTCGCCCGCGGACCGCAGCCTGACGGCCCGGCTCTATTGGGCCGACCTCGACCACCGCATTATGCAGGAGATGCTGCTCGGCATCGGCGGCGTGCGTGCCCTTCGCCTCCTCGGCTACAACCCATCGGTTTGGCACATGAACGAAGGCCACGCCGCCTTCCTCACACTCGAACGTGCGCGCGAACTTGTCCAGGCCGGCCGCGCATGGTCTGAGGCAGTGGGAACCACGAGCCGGCACAATGTTTTCACCACGCACACGCCCGTTCCCGCCGGCAATGATGAGTTTCCCCTTTGGCTTACCGAGAAACATCTGGCTGCACTGTGGCCGCAACTCAAGCTTGACCGCGAGCAGTTCTTTGATCTTGCACGCCGGAAAGTGCCGGAGGGCGAGACGTTCAGCATGGGCGTGCTTGCACTTCGTCACTCCCTGGGGCGCAACGCGGTCTCGGAGTTGCACGGGCGTGTCTCTCGCCGCATGTGGAGCTTCCTCTGGCCCGATCGGCCCGCGGATGCAGTTCCGATCACGCATGTAACGAACGGCGTGCACACGGCCAATTGGATGGCGCGCAGGCTCCGACTGCTGCTGGACACGCATCTGGGCCCCGACTGGCAGGATCGCCTGGACGATCCGGACCTATGGTCTGGGCTGGATGCCATTCCGGATGATCAACTCTGGGTCATTCGCACACATCTCAAGCGCAAACTGGCCTTCTACATGCGCGAGCGGGTCCGCGGCCGTTGGACCGAGGGCGGGTATCATCCGGTGCAGGTTGTCGCCTCCGGCGTTCTCATCAATCCGTACGCCCTGACGATTGGTTTTGCGCGGCGCTTCGCCACCTACAAGCGTGCCGACATCATCTTCTCGGATCTCGAGAGGCTCTTGGATATCCTCAACGGTGCCAATCGGCCGGTCCAGTTCATCTTCGCCGGAAAGGCGCATCCTGCCGACGAGGCGGGCAAGGGTTTGCTGCAACGGGTTTACCGTGATGTGAAGCGCGCCGAGGCGAGTGGGCGCCTGGTCTTCCTGGAGAACTACGACATCAATCTTGCCCGCTACCTCGTTCAGGGCGTGGATGTGTGGCTCAACACGCCGCGCCGCCCCATGGAGGCCAGTGGGACATCCGGCATGAAGGCTGCTCTGAACGGCGCGTTGAATTTCTCGGTCATGGATGGCTGGTGGCGCGAAGCCTTCAACGGCCGGAACGGCTGGGCCATCGGACCCGATTCCGACCTCGACTCGTCCGACCGGCAGGATACCGAGGATGCCGCCAGCCTCTACAACACACTGGAGGATGAGATCATCCCGCTCTTCTATGAGCGCGACCCGAAGGAGGTCTCGCACTACTGGATCGCCCGCGTCAGGGAATCGATGAAGACCATCATCCCGCGGTTCAGCACTCGCCGCATGGTCAAGGAATACGTGGAACGGTTGTACGTTCCGGCATTGAAATAGCCATGTTCGACTTCCTGCTGTCTCCCGCGGCTTGGCTCAATGGCCTCCTCATCTTTGGCCTGCGCATCACCGACATGTCCCTCGATACGCTGCGCGTGCTGTTCGTCATGCGCGGACGGAAGGCGCTGGCCTGGGTGCTTGGATTATTCCAGTCCGCGGTCTTTGTCATCGCCATCACGCGCGTCCTGGGCGATCTAAGCAATCCGCTCGTCGTCCTGGGATACGCGGCCGGTTTCGCCACGGGCAATGTGCTCGGCATAATGGCGGAAGAGCGCCTGGCCATCGGCCACATCCAGCTGCAGATTGTCAGCCGCCGGCGAGGGGCGGCGATCGCCAAGGCTCTGCGCCTCAACGGCTACGGAGTCACCGAGATCTCGGCGCGCGGCAGGGACGGCACCGTCAAATTACTGACGGCCAGCGTCCTTCGCAAAGACGCCGCGAGCGCTCGCCAGATCGTCTTCAGGTTGGACGAGGACGCCTTCATCACCTCCGAGGATGTGCGGCCTGTGCGCCGCGGCTTCTGGCGCGTCTGACCTCTCAGGTCGAGTGCCGGCAGGGAGAATATGGCTGCGATCCCCGAGATAACCGTCCAAACGCTGGCGGCCAAGTTGCGCTCTGAGGATCAGTTCGTCCTGTTGGATGTTCGCGAACTGTGGGAACTGGAAAGCGCCCGCATCGCCGACCATCGGCTGGTGATTGCGCCAATGAGCTCACTGTCGCAGCTCGGTTTGCCGGGGTTGCCGGAGGCGGCCCAATCCCCGGAAGCTGACGTCTTCGTCCTCTGCCACCACGGCGTTCGCAGCGCTCAGGTCACTGCCTGGCTGTCAGCCCGCGGCTGGACTCGCGCCTTCAGTGTTTCCGGTGGGATCGATGAGTATGCCAGGAAGGTCGATTCCTCGGTCGGAAGCTACTGATTAAGAAGAACCGGGCGGCAACAGCCACCCGGGATGTCTATTTCTTGAAGACGAACCTGCCATCCTTGTAGAATGGCTGCCCGTCCACCAGGATCTCCGAATCCTGGCGCACGTCGCAGATCAGGTCCCAGTGAATGGCGGACTTGTTCTTCGATCCTGTCTCCGGATAGCCGGCGCCCAGTGCCATGTGGAAGGATCCACCGATCTTCTCGTCGAAGAGGATGTTTCCGGTGAAGCGCGTAATATCCTTGTTCGTCCCGATCGCGAATTCTCCGAGGTATCGCGAACCCTGGTCCGTCTCCAGCATCCTGAGCAGAAAATCCTGGTTCTTCTCGGCTTTCGCAGTTTCCACGCGCCCCTTGTTGAAGGTAAGTTCCGCGCCCTCCACGGCTACTCCGCCGGTGATGGCCGGATAGGTGAACTTCACCCAGCCGTTCACCGATTCCTCAACCGGTCCCGTGAAGATCTCGCCGTCCGGCATGTTGAACCGTCCAATGGAATTCTCAAACTTCCTGCCTTTGATCGAGAGCGTCAGGTCCACGTTGGGGCCGTGCAGCGCCACCTGCTGTTTGTCGGCCAGGAAATCGATCGCCTTCTGCTGCTCGACGCCGCTGTTTTTCCAGTAGGTGATTGGATCCTGCTCCTGCGCGTGCACCGCACCGTATACGAAGTCCTCGTATTCCTGTAGGCTCATCCCCGCGTCCTGCGCGTAGGCATTGGTGGGATACAGCGTCGTCACCCACTTGAAGTTGCCGTCGGCCCCGCGCCGCATCTGCGCTTCCGTGATCGGACTGAGTGCCTTGTTCCTTCGCTGAACCTTCGTCGGATCGATGTTCGTGGACCCTCGTGTGTTGGTGGCCGAGTGGACACGGATCCGGCCCTCGAACTGATCGTAGGCCAGCCTGATAAAGATCGGCACGAAGTCAAGTTGCGTGTCATTGGCGTACGTCAGGTACAGGTCATCCTGGCTGAAGGGCATCAGCCCGGGGATGTACACCATCGGGTGGGGGATTCCTCCCCGCTCCAGGATCTGCACGAAGAGCTCGCGCACCAGTGGCTCCGCCGCCGTCGTGGCCTCGATCAGGATGCGGTCGCCGGGCACCACGCGCGTCGAGTGCTCAACCAGAATCTTGGCGTACTTCTGAACGCGGAGATCGGACAACATGCCCTCTAATAACGATTGTTCTTGAATGGTTCAATACGCTGAGCCCGGGATTATAACATGGCGACGTGGTGTATACTCCCAACGACCTTTCCGCACTGGATCAGGGAACGGCATCGAATTAACAATGTGCTTCTGCCTCGATGAGTGCGGGACAAAGCGGATGAACCCCCAATGAAGCAGTTGCTCCAATACCTGCGCAATGGAAAGACCGTGGTCGAAGACGTGCCGGTTCCCGGCGTGCGCCCCGGCATGGCTCTGGTGCGCACACATGCCAGCCTGGTCTCCGCCGGAACAGAGCGCATGCTTGTCGAGTTCGCCCGGCGATCCCTTCTGGGGAAGGCGCGGCAGCGGCCCGACCTCGTCAAGCAGGTGATCGAAAAGGCACGCCGCGAGGGCCTGGTCGGCGCCGCGCAGGCTGCGTTCAGCCGCCTTGATCAGCCCTTGGCGCTTGGCTATTCGTCCGCCGGCACGATCCTCGAACTTGGACTAGGCATGCCTGGCTTCAAAGTGGGCCAGCGCGTCGCCTGCGCTGGTGGGGGCTACGCCGTTCACGCAGAGTACGCGGTGATCCCGCGCAATCTGCTCGTCCCGTTTCCGCCGTCGCTGGAGTTCGAGTCGGCCGCCTTTGCGACGCTCGCTGCCATCGGCATGCATGGTTTCCGCCTGGCGCAGCCGCAAGTGGGGGAGCGCGTCGCGTTGATCGGCTTGGGCCTGCTCGGTATGCTGACCATCCAGATTGCTGCGGCGGCAGGCTGCCAGGTCTTCGGCATCGACGTGGACATATCCCGGGTCCGGCTTGCCTCCTCACTGGGATTCGCGGCTGTGACGCGGGCCCGGGCTGCAGGGGCGGCGCAAGCCTTCACGCGCGGCCGGGGCTTCGATGTGGTCCTCATCTGTGCCGACACGACCTCCAGTGATCCCGTGGAGTTCGCGGCCGCCATCGCCCGCGACCGCGCCAGGGTTGTTGCGATCGGCGCCGTCGGGCAGAATATCCCCCGCCGGGCGTACTACGAGAAAGAGCTTTCCTTCATCAATTCGCGTTCTTACGGCCCCGGCCGCTACGATCCATCCTACGAGGACCGCGGCAACGACTACCCCATCGGGTATGTGCGCTGGACGGAGGGCCGCAATCTCGAATCGGTCATCGACTTGATGGTCAGCGGCAGCTTGAACGCCCGGCCGCTCATCACGCACCGCTTCCCTATCGCGCGCGCCGCTAAGGCATACGAACTGATCGCCGGCAAGGCCCGCGCGCCGTTCGTTGGCGTTCTGCTTACGTACGATGTCAGCCGTGCGGCAAGGTCGACGAGAGTCGAGTTCCCGCCTCGCAAGGCCATCGCTTCCGACGTGCGCCTCGGCGTCCTGGGCGCGGGCAAGTTCGCCGACGCAACCCTGCTTCCCGCGATCAAGAGGGCTGGTGGCACGGAATTGGTCGGCATTTCCTCGGCCGGGGGGCTGCACGCCCGCCATGCTGCCAGGAAGTTCGGCTTCGCCTTCGCCACCTCCTCGAATGAAGAGGTCCTGAAAGATCGCCGCCTCAACACCGTTGCGATCCTCACCCCCCATGATTCACATTCGAAACTCGCCATCCAGGCGCTGAACGCACGCAAGCATGTCTTCGTGGAGAAACCGCTCGCCATCACTGCGGGTCAAGCCTCCGCCATGGAGCGGCAGTTGCGCAGGCAGACCGACCGCTTGCTGATGGTCGGCTTCAATCGGCGCTTCTCTCCCCTTGCCCAAATGACGGCGGCGTTCCTGGCCGGGCGCGCTGAACCGTTGCACGCGCACTACCGCGTCAACGCCGGCTATCTGCCGCTCGAACACTGGGTCCAGGATCCGGCGCTCGGCGGCCGCATCCTCGGCGAAGCCTGTCATTTTGTGGACCTGATCACCTTCCTCGTGGGCGCCGCACCGATAGCGGTCACCGCCCACGCCTTGCCGGACGGCGGCAAGTACCGCGAGGACAACGTCTCGATGACGTTTACGTTTGCAGACGGCTCGCTGGGTGTGGTCGACTACCTGGCCAACGGCGATCCGTCCTTTCCCAAGGAAAGGTTGGACGTCTTCTGTGCCGGCAAGGTCGCTGTGCTGGATGACTTCCGCTCGCTCGAAACGAGAGACGGCGGGAATCGCAAGCTCATCAGGGCGCCGCAGGACAAGGGCTGGACGCACGAGTGGCGGGCGTTCTCCAAGGCCATTCGGGACGGCGGTGAGCCGCCGATTCCGTATGAGCAGTTGATCGGTGTGACGAAGGCCATGTTGGCCGCGGTCCAATCTATCCGCAGCCAGCAGCCTGTTTCCATCTAGACGCTTGCCGCGGCTCGATAAGACAAGACCCGGCTCGCGGACCGGGCCGCGTGCGCTAAGCGACATACTCTGTGACTCCTCCACCGAAACGGCTCCATCGAATTCTCAAGTCGCTGAGCCAGCTTGGAATCGGGCCCATTACCCTCTATGGGCTCTACCGGCTGGGTCTCCGCATGGGGCACTTCCGTCGTCTTGATTCCCGCCTCAAGCAGCAAGCGCAGCGCCTCGCCGGCCCCCTGCAAGACCTGTTCGTGCTGCCCGAACCTGGTTTGCTGGCGAAGAGCCTGAGCGGAGCAGCCAAAGCCGCCCTGCTTGGGGACGCAAATGCTGTTGTCAACGGCAAGGTCCGGCTGTTCGGTGGAAAGCCTGCTCCTATCCAGCTCAGCTTTCGAGGACCTCTCCGCCACTGGACCGACTACGAAACCAATCGACATCTTCTTTCTTCTTTCGTCTTTCCTCACGACGACCTCAAGTTCGTGTGGGAGCCCGCCCGCTTCGGCTGGGCATACACGTTGGGGCGCGCCTTCCACCTGAGCCGGCGCGAGAAGTACGCGCAGGCCTTCTGGAAGTACTTCGAGCGCTTCGAAAGGAACAATCCGGCCTACCTCGGACCTCACTGGATGAATGGCCAGGAGGTGGCCATACGTCTCATGGCCCTCGCTTGGAGCGCCCAGGTCTTTGCCTCCGCGCGGGCATCGACGTCCAGCCGCCGATCTCGCTTGGTCCGCTCCATCTCCCAGCACGCTGCCCGCATTCCGCCCACCCTCGTTTACGCACGTTCGCAGAACAACAATCATCTCGTCACGGAGTCGGTAGCCTTGTATCTTGCCGGCGCGGCACTGGACTGTCGGCCGTGGCGGGATCTGGGGTGGCGCTGGCTTAATCGCGCCCTGCAGGCGCAGATTAGTACCTGGGGGGAGTACATCCAGCACAGCACCAACTACCATCGGCTGATGCTTCAGTCGGTGCTGCTGGCCGACGCCGCGCGGCGCGCTCGCAGGGAACTCTGGCCGGCCGCGACGCAGCAGGCCCTTGCCCGCGCCTCGCATTGGCTCTTCTCCATGATAGATCCGCGGTCGGGCAGGGCGCCGAACCTGGGCGCCAACGATGGTGCGCTCATCCTGCCGCTTTCTTCGGCTCCCTTCGACGATTATCGCCCCACGGTGCAGGCCGCCGCCCGGGCATTCCTGCGCACCGGACTCCCAGCCGGAGACTGGGACGAGCTCTCGCTCTGGCTTCGCCTGCCCGAGGCAAGCCACACCGCCGACTCGGCCGCCTACGCCGCAGAGCACCTGCGCAGCACGGACTCCTGGGTCTACCTGAGGGCATCCTCGTTCAAGTCCCGCCTCTCACATATGGATCAACTGCACCTCGACTTGTGGTGGCGCGGTCTCAATCTTGTTGCGGATGCTGGCACCTACCTCTACAATGCTGCGCCGCCATGGGATAACCCCCTTGTCTCTTCCCGCGTCCACAATTGCCTGACCATCGATGGGCGCGATCAGATGGCCCGCGGCGGCCGCTTCCTGGTGCTGGATTGGTTTCCGGCGTACTCCGAACCTGTGCTGATTGCCGACCCGCAGGTGCTCGGGCAGATCACGGCGTACCACAGGAGATATGAGCGCCTCGGTGTCCGTTATGCGCGCACAATCAGACTCTTGGAGGGAGGCAGCTGGCAGGCTAGGGACGACGTAGTCTTCACGAAACGCAGGGCGCACACCATTCGACTGCACTGGCTGTTGCTCGATGGCGAATGGCACCTTCAGCACCGTGGGTCAGAAACTCGCCTGCGCGTGCGCCTCCCCGGCGGGTGGCTCAGGATCGTTATCACCGCCTCAGGGTTCGCCCCTTCCGCCTCGCAGGTCACGCTCATCCGCGCCGGAAAAGTGCTTCGCGGCACTGGACCAGCGCACTCGTATGAAGGCTGGATTTCTCCGACCTACGGCCACAAGGTGCCGGCGTTATCATTGGCGCTGGAGTCCGCAGTCTCCAGTACCTGTTCGTTCACCACGGAGTTCATCCTGCCGCACTAGGCCGGCCCGTTGCAGCATCCGATCAGACTTCGCCATGCACATCCTCATCATTCATCAGGCGTTTGCATCGCTGGATGAGCCGGGCGGAACGCGCCACTATGAGTTGGCGCGCCTGCTGCTCGCGGGCGGTCATCGCGTGACGGTTATTGCGAGCCCAGTCAGCTACATTACTGGGGTTCGGATCGCCGCGCCCGCCGCCTCATCTGCACAGCCGGCGCCGCAAGGCTTGACGATCCTGCGCGCCAGCGTCTTTGAAGCGCATCACAGGTCATTCTGGCACCGGATGCTCGCCTTCTTCTCATTCATGTTTTCCTCCTTCTGGCTCGGCCTGCGTGTGCGAGGCGTCGATCTGGTGTGGGGCACCTCGCCGCCCATCTTCCAGGCTGTAACGGCTTGGGTCCTCGCCCGGCTGAAGCGCGCCCGTTTCTTGTTCGAGGTCCGCGACCTCTGGCCCGAGTTCGCCGTTGCAGTCGGCGTGCTCACAGATCCCACCTTGATCCGCCTCTCGGAATGGCTCGAGCAGCAGCTTTATCGCCGCGCGGATTGTGTCATGGTCAACAGCCCCGGCTTTGTGGAGCATGTTCGCCTGCGCGGAGCCCGGCGCATCGAATTGGTGCCGAACGGCGCCGACCCATCGATGTTCGACGCCTCTGCGACTGGTCACGAGTTTCGGCGGCAGCACGGACTGGATGATCACTTCGTCGCCCTCTACGCCGGCGCCCACGGCATGTCGAACGACTTGGGCGTCGTGGTCGACGCCGCGCGCCTGCTCCAGGATGAAAGCGTCCGGGTCGTCTTGGTGGGGGACGGCAAGGACAAGCCTGCACTGGTTACTCGCGCCACCGGGCTTGGGCTGAGGAATGTCACCTTCCTGCCTTCGGTGCCCAAGCGCCAGATGACGCAGATCCTGGCGGCCGCCGATGCCGGCATCGCCATCCTCAAGCCGATCGAGGCCTACAAGACCACCTATCCCAACAAGGTCTTCGACTACATGGGAGCAGGCAGGCCCGTGCTCCTGGCGATCGATGGCGCTATCCGTGGGGTGGTTGAGGCCGCGCACTGCGGACTGTTCGTGAGGCCGGGAGATCCGCGCGCCCTTGCCGATGCCATACTGCTCCTCGCCGCTAATCCTGCGCGCGCCCGGCGCATGGGCCTGGATGGTAAGAGGTACTTGGAGCAGCACTTCAGCCGCGAAGAGATCGCCCGCAGGCTCATGCAGGTGCTCGATTCGACCCTGGGCGATAGGAGTTCAAATGCTTGAAGTCGTCGACCTCTCCCGGAAGTTTGCCCTCTTTTCGGAGTACTGGCGGCCCAAGATTGTCGGCGAGCTCAATGGCAGCTACGTCAAGCTGGTCAAGCTCAAGCGTGAGTTCGTCTGGCATCGGCACGAGCACGAGGACGAGCTGTTCCTGGTGATCAAAGGCTCGCTGGTCATCAAGCTGCGCGATGGCGACCTTGCGCTGGGGCAGGGTCAGTTCGTCGTTATCCCCCGGGGCGTCGAGCACATGCCGATGGCCGCCGGGGAGGTTCACGTCATGCTCCTGGAGCCCAAGAGCACAGTCAACACAGGTGATGTCTCCGGCGAGCGCACGGTCGATGCGGAGTGGATATGATTCACCGTCCGTCAGCAGCCGTCGGCACCTTTCGACTATAATTCCTGAAATTCTGGACCGTCGTTACACCGCGCGACCTGCTTTTCCGGCCGCCACGGCCTCCCGTTGCCTGCGCCCGCGGTCCACGGCACGGGCGGTAGGGCGGTGTGGTTGCGGGGCACTGGGGGATCGCCTCGGCCGCGCTGCATACCTGGCGGTCTTCATCGGAGTCTCGAAGTGCCTTCTAAGAAAACCTCGCTGCCTCTGTCCACCCCCCTGCATCCCGCCCCGCGCGCGCTGATAATTGGCGCCTCCAGCGGCATGGGCGCGGCTTTGGCCCGGCGCCTCGCCCGGGAGGGCTACGTTCTTGCATTGGTTGCACGCCGCAAGAACCTTCTGAACGCGTTGTGCGCCGAGATCAACAAATCGGTCGGGTCCACCCGTGCCATCTCCTACGTCCATGATGTGCACGACTGTGACGACGTGCCGGACCTGCTGCGCAAGATAGTCTCCGAGGCAGGCGGCCTTGACTTGGTGATCTACGCCTCCGGCGTCAATTTTCCCCCGGGTCTGCAGTCGTATAACTTCGATGGTGACCGCCAGATGCTGGAGGTCAATCTCATCGGCGCCTTCGCATGGCTGAATCCTGTCGCCGCCATGTTCCAGGCCGCAGGCGCAGGCCATATCGTCGGCATCTCGTCTGTCGCTGGCGACCGCGGCCGTGTCGGGAACCCGGGCTACAATGCCTCCAAAGCCGGCTTCACGTCCTACCTCGAATCGCTCCGCAATCGGCTCACGCGCCGCGGTGCCCGCGTCCTGACCGTTAAGGCCGGCTTCGTCCAGACCGACATGCTCAAGGCCGCGCCGAAAGTGATGTTTCCCATCACGGCTGAGAAGGCGGCCGATGACATCTTTCGCGCCATTCGCCGGGGGAAACAGCAGATCTACACCCCGTGGTTCTGGACCTGGATCATGCTGGTGGTCCGGCACATCCCTTCCTTCGTCTTCCGTCGCATGTCTTTCTAGGTCGCTCCGCCTCGCGGGCCGGCGGAGGGGAACCGGACCCTCGGGCCCGTACACCGGCTCGCGCCCGGAAGCCTTCCTCTACCATTTCGTTCTTGTCAGGATCTCGTTGTGACCAACATGTCGCTCACCACCCACTTCGCCTCGCTGGAAAACTTCGGCCATTCGCTGCGCCTCCAATCCTATGTCCTTCGGCCAACGACCTCCGAGGAGATCGCCGATGCGTTTCGCCTCGCACGCAAGCACGGCCTGACTGTGACCGCCCGCGGCGCCGGCCGCAGCTACAACGATGCAGCTCTGAACGGCGGCGGCATCGTGCTTGACCTCTTGAGCATGAATCGCATACTCAAATGGGATCCATCGACCGGCGAGGTCGTCGTCGAGCCCGGCGTGACGCTGCGGCAGCTCTGGCAGCAGGTCGAGCCCGATGGCTGGTGGCCGCCGGTCGTCTCCGGCACCATGTTCACGACCTTGGGCGGATGCCTCAGCGCGAACATCCATGGCAAGAACAACTTCAAAATGGGGACGATCGGTGAACACGTGACGGAGTTCACCGCCATCCTGCCGACTGGCGCAAGAGTGACGTGCTCGCCCAGGCGCAACGCGGATCTGTTCTATGCCATGATCGGCGGCTTTGGGATGTTGGGCATTTTCACTTCGATTAAGTTGCGCATGAAGCGCATCCACTCCGGATTGCTGGAAGTCTCCGCCCGCCCCGTCCGTAACCTGCACGAACATCTCGCCGACTTGCTCGAGAACGCCCCGAAATCGGATTACATCGTGGGCTGGTTGGATGCCACGGCCCGTGGAGGCTCCCTCGGCCGCGGCCAGATCCATGCCGCGCGCTATCTTCACGAAGGCGAGGATCCCGATCCGCGCCGCACCATGCAGCTCAAGCAACAGGCGCTGCCCCCTCGCATCTTCGGCATCTTTCCGAAATCCATGTTGCACCTCTTCCTGCGCCCCTTCACGACGAACCTCGTAACCTGGGCGGTCAACACCGGCAAGTACCTTGCCAGCCTGCCTCGCCACACCTTCCGCCAGCCTCACGCCGCCTTCCATTTCCTTCTGGATTACGTGCCCAACTGGGAACTTGCCTATGGGCGCGGCGGCCTGATCCAGTATCAATCCTTCCTTCCGAAGGAGACCGCCGAAGTTGCGTGGACCGAGATGCTTGCCCTGTCGCACGAGCGCGGCCTGCCGTCCTACCTCGGCGTCACCAAGCGCCATCGTCCTGATAGGTTCCTGCTTAGCCACGCGGTGGATGGCTTCTCTGCAGCCCTGGATTTCAAGGTCACCGCCGGCAATCGCCGTCCCCTGAGCCAGATGTTGCAGGAGTTCGATCGCATCGTCGTTTCAGCCGGCGGACGCTTCTACTTTGCCAAGAACAGCGAGACCCGTCCCGAGACTGCCGCCCGCTTCCTTGGCCCCCGGATCATCACCGTGTTCAAGCGCCTCAAGCAGCGCTGCGATCCGAACGGTTTGCTTGAGTCCAATCTGTACCGCCGCCTCTTTGCCTAGTGCCCGCGCAACCCCGGGCTGCGCGGGCCGGAAACGGCTCATGAACACGTCCGCCGGCACGGAAGCTTCTGACGGTGCGTCGTTCCGCCGTGTGTCACGTTGAGTCAGCCGACCTTGGCGGGTTTGTCAATGCGCTGTGATCTGTTGGACCTTGGACTGATCGAATACGACGCGGCTTGGAGTCTGCTGGCTGCGTACGCCGCTGAGATCGCACACGGAAGTCGTCCGCCAACGCTGCTTCTCCTGGAACACCCGCACGTCTACACGTTTGGTTCCACGGGGAACGCTGAAAACCTGCTCTGGAGTGAGGCGCAGCTCAAGCAGCGCGGGGTGTCTGTGCGTTGGGTCGACCGGGGCGGAGATGTGACCTATCACGGCCCCGGACAGCTCGTCGGATATCCGTTGATCCCACTGGGAAAGGTCGCTGTGCCCACCCCGGGAGATGTCGCCGCCGGCGAGCCCTCAATTCGTGTGCCGCGCGCCGACTATGTGGGCTACGTGCGCAAGTTGGAGCACACCTTGATCGCCGCCCTGGCGCGCCTGGGCGTTGTTGCAGCGCAGATCCCGCGCCTCACGGGAGTCTGGGTCCAGCCGGATGTCTACTCTCGTTGCGCCCGCTGCCGACCGGCAGACCGGCAGAAGCCGGCCAAGATCGCAGCCATCGGCGTCAAGGTGGGTTCGCGCGGCGTCTCACGCCACGGGTTTGCCCTCAATGTTCAGCCCGACATGACCTACTGGGACGGGATCATCGCCTGCGGCCTCGCGCAGTATCCACTTGTCAGTCTCGCCGACTTGACGGACGCGGTCCCAGACATGGGCCAGGTCAAGCGCCACGTGGCCGCAGCCTTCGGCGAGGCCTTCGGCTATCAGATCGCCTAGCGCTTGCCTGCTCTCCCAAGGGCAAATGTCTAAAATGTCCGTAACCTATACAATCAATTGACTTTTCGGCTTGAAGCCTGTAAACTTGAGGGACTAGCTGATTCTTTCTTGAGGAGGAGAATCCATGGCAGCTCTGTTTCAGTTCGTCATGCGCTCAGGTCCGACGCCGGGCGTGACCTATCCGCTGGAAGGCGATCAATTGATCATCGGCCGCGATGCCGTCAACGCCGTCGCCATCAATGATGCGGAGGTCTCGCGCAAGCATTCCAGGCTGACGTTCCAGGGTGGGAAGTACGTAATTGAGGACCTTGGATCCACAAACGGGACATTCGTGAATGGCCAGCGCCTCGTCAGCTCCACGGTCCTCAAGCCGGGCGACGTCGTCTCGCTGGGTGAGCAGATCGTGCTCATGTACGAGGGGCTCTCGTCCGACGCCGGTGCCACCATGATCGGCCGCAAAGCCATGCGTCCCGCACCCGCACCCGCGCCCGCCCCGGCCGCCGCCTCTGCGCCGCAGTACTACGCACCGCCGGCCCCTGCCGCCTCGTCAGGCGCCCAGCCCGCCAAGAACCTGCCAATCTTCATTGCAATCGGAGCCCTGGCCGTCATCTGCATTTGCGGCGCCGCGCTTTGGTACATTGATTCCAGCTACTTGTGGTGCACGTTCTTACCGTTCCTGTCCGGCTGCGGATAGGTCGCCATGTGATTTGGCCCCCGCAGACCCGCTGCGGGGGCCTTTTTCTGACTACCCCTTGCTTCGCGATCTGAAGCAGGTGTTTTCGCCTCGGCGGCGCGTATCGGCTCCCCGCCTGCAGGGACTCTCGTTGACTACAATCGAGGTATCCGCGTAGTCTGCCCATGACCCAAGCTCCCGCATCTTCCTCTCCACCCTGGGGTCCGACCACCAAGTTGGTCGTTGCATTCACGATTGTGGCGGTCGCCGCCGGCCTCGTGATCCAGTTCCACGGCATCATCGCTCCGCTGCTTATGGCCGTTGTGCTCGCATATCTTTTCAATCCGATTGCGGGTTTCCTGCAGCATGCCCTCCGGATTTCCTGGTCCCTTTCCGTCACAGTCATCTACCTGCTCTTGTTCCTGATCTTGCTGGGCATCCTCACCCTTGGAGGATTGGGTTTGGTGCAGCAGATCGAAGGCCTCATCTCAATCGTTCGCGATAGCTTATCCTCGTTGCCGGAATTCATCCAAAACCTCTCGGGACAGGCCTACCAGTTCGGGCCCTTCAACCTTGACCTCCGGGGGCTCGACATGAGCGAGCTGAGCAGCCAGTTGCTGGGGATCATTCGGCCGCTACTGGGAAGCACAGGAGCGCTTGTGGGGACCATGGCCGCGGGCGCCGCGCAATTCCTGGGATGGGCTCTGTTTGTGCTCTTGATCTCATACTTCGTGCTTGCGGAAAGCGGTGACGTTCGCGGTGCTCTCGTTCCCCTCAATGTGCCGGGGTATGCAGAGGACATTCGCCGCCTCGGATGGGAGTTGAGCCGCATCTGGAACGCGTTCCTGCGGGGCCAGATCATAGTCTTCCTGCTCGCCACCATCACATACACCTTGGTGCTCAGCATCCTGGGGGTGCGCTATGCGCTCGGGATTGCCCTCCTTGCCGGGCTTGCCAGGTTTGTTCCATACGTCGGCAACCTGGTTTCCTGGACCACGCTGGCCCTGGTCGCGTATTTCCAGCCGCCGAATCTGTTCGGCCTCGCACCGTTGGGGTACGCCATCCTTTGTGTCGGCCTGGCGGTGCTGATCGATCAGGTCTTCGACAATTTCGTCTCGCCCCGCATCATCGCCCAGGCGCTGCGCGTGCATCCCGCGGCCGTGCTCATCGCCGCCATTGTTTTCGCCAATCTTCTTGGATTGTTGGGTGTTATTGTAGCCGCACCCATCCTGGCAACCGTCGCCCTGGTCTGGCGTTACATAATGCACAAGATGTTGGATGTTGATCCGTGGCCCCAGGGGGAGTCGCTGCCGCCACCACCCCGTGCCTCGCATATTCTGGCTGTCGTGCGGCGCTGGCTGCGGGGCGCGCCAAGGCGTCGTCCGTAGCTTGTCTCTCAGGCGGCTGCGGCGGGGAGCCGCGTCTGCCGGAAGGAGCCTTCCATGTCCAACAATCACCACGAACCCGAAATCGAAAACCTTGCCGAGACCGACAACTTCGTTGTCTGGAAGGCCGAGGAACCCGACGGTGAGACCACCTATCACCTTGAGCTCAATAATGTGACGGTTCATTTCTTCCGCGAAGAGTGGGAGGAGTTTCTGCAGCTGACTCGCATTCTTAAGTGAACACGGCCTGGTCTCCGGCGGCCGCCAACTCCGACGCCGGCTGCATTACCGAGGTGCCCGGCGTGCAGGTCGGGCACGCCCAGAACACTGTCGCTCTCACAGGATGTACGGTTGTCCTCTGCCGAAAGGGTGCGGTGGCGGGTGCAGACGTTCGCGGAGGCGCACCCGGAACGCGGGAGACCGATCTCCTCGACCCGACAACTCTTGTGCAGCGCGTCCACGCAGTCCTGCTCTCAGGCGGCTCTGCGTTCGGCCTTGATGCCGCCTCAGGCGTGATGCGCTACCTTTCCGAGCGCAAGATCGGCTTCAAGACTGCTGCAGCCGCCATCCCGATAGTCCCAGCCGCCATCATCTTTGATCTCAATCTGGGCAGCAAGCTTGTCCGACCTGATGCCGTCATGGGCTATGACGCGTGCCTTGCTGCCTCCTCTGCTCGCCCGCGCGAGGGCAACATCGGCGCCGGGACTGGCGCCTCCGTCGGCAAGCTCTTTGGCACCGCCTTGGGGATGAAGTCGGGACTGGGGACGGCCAGCATCAAGATCGGCGCCATGGTCGTTGGTGCCCTTGTGGTCGTGAATTCATTCGGTGATGTAGTCGATCCCGCGACCGGTGTCCTCATCGCCGGCTTGCGCTCCGGAAGGCTGGGTCCGCTCCGCATCGGCGGCTCAGGCTACCTCGCCGACACACTGATCGCTATGAGATCTCTGGCCGGGAGGACGGCGCTGGGCCTCGCGCAGCATGCAAACACGGCCATTGGAGTTGTCGCCACCAACGTCGGACTCAACAAGGCTGAGGCGACCAGGGTCGCGCAGATGGCGCATGACGGCTTGGCCCGCGCCATTCGCCCCGTGCACACCATGCTCGACGGCGACACGATCTTCGCCCTCTCCACCGGCCGCGCCCGTGGCGATGTGACCGCCGTGGGCGCCTTCGCGGCTGAGGCCGTTACTCAGGCGGTTCTGCGCGCCGTGAGACTCGCCGTTTCCGCCGGCGGTCTCCCCGGATTGGCGAGCGCAGCCAGCCCGTAATTCTCGGGATCGTGAACAACAAGAGGACGGATTGCACCTGCAATCCGTCCTCTTTGAGTTTGCGTTCCTCGAGATCGTCCCCCCGCTGGAGCCTACTACGCGTGGCGCTTGCCCCTAAGCTCCTCCTTGAGGATCAGGCTGAGCACGATGCTCACAACGCTGATGATCAAGCTGCCGAGGAACAGTGGCCCCCAGCCGTCGATCGTCAGGCCGAGGCCGAATGCGTTGCCGACCCATTCCGTTACCCTCAGCAGGATCATGTTGATGACCACGGTGAATAAGCCCAGCGTGAGAAGGATCAGCGGGCACGTCAGCAGCTGGAGCACCGGTCGCAGGAAGGCATTGACCAACCCGAAGATCAATGCCAGCCATAATAGGCCAAGCCAGCCGCCTCCGAATTCGATACCCGGTACGAAGCGGATGGCCAGAAACAGGGCCACGGCATTGATCAGCCACCGCAGAATGAATTTCGTCATTTTTCAGGTCTCCTTATGCTCATCTATACGAGGATTCTCGGTACCGGTTGCGCGCATCCACAGCAGCGTGCGGAACACCTCAAACCCCGCCGCCTCGATCTCCTGCGTGAGTTCCCCTGCCGGGTGCTCAACCGTGAGTCTGCGATAATGCGCCAGCTCTCGGCGCGCCGCCTCCAGCACCTTGGTCACTCCGCTGCCGTTGTCCGGCGAGGCCGCGAGCCACAAGGCATTGGGCATGCGATACGATGGCACCCACGTCACCGACGCCATCAGCCCATGCGGCCCGGCCGCGGCCCACTGCCGGGTGTCGTACTGGACGAACAGGCGGTACATGGTGTTGCGAAGCCCTGGTCCCAGCCTGCTCCAATCCCAGCGCGCATACCAGCTGAGTTCATCCGGATGTGCACGCTTCAGCCACTCGCGTTGCCGCGGCCACTGGGGTGTTCTCGGCTTCCCGATCGTGATGCCGCCGGCGTCGTCTGGCCGCCCTCCGGCGGCCGGCACCGATGTCGGTACCGCGGCCGCTGACAGGGCGCTGCGGGAGTGGTATGTCGTCCGGCGCGCGCGCTCGACGAAGCCAAGGTCGGCGTAGATCTTGATCGCCGTGGGATTGTCGTGCCGCACCTGGAGCCAGATGTCCTTGGCACCCTTCTGCCGGGCCGCCAACATGGTGCGCTCCGTCAGGGCTCGCCCGATGCCGCGGCGCCGATATTTTGGGTGCGTGGCCACGTTTGCGATCATGGCCAGCCTCTGCCCCCGGTGCACCTGGAAGACCAGGCTCGTATTGCCGATGATCTTGCCGTCCTGCTCCCAAACATAACCTGCCAGGGGCATGGACGTGCTCTCCATCACCCTGCTCGCCCAGATGAGGAAGGCACGATCATTGCTCGCCTTGCGCATCTGCTGCACGTACGATTGCCCCTCGTCGTCCATGGTTGCCTCGAAGCACATCTCTATCAGGTCGGCCACCTGGGGCAGGTCGTGCAGGATGTTCAGTGGGCGCACCGGCTCCGGAAGCTCAGCCGTGGCGCGCAGTGTGATCGAGGTCACTTGGTCATTATAGCCCCTTCCCGTCGCCCGCCCCCACGGTTGGGCATTAACATACTTCTTACGTCGCGCCAATAATCCAAAACAGCTCCTTTGTTATAATGCCCTTGTTCACTGGCTGGGGCAACGCAGCTTGCCCCGGCGGAGGCTCAACCCTTATGATGCGATTTGACCGATTCACCGAGCGAGCGCAGGAGGCCGCCCAGCGTGCGGCCGAGATCATCCAGCGCTACGGACACAACCAGATCGATACCGAACACATCCTGCTGGCTCTCATCGAGCAGCCGGGGGGCGTGATTCCACAGATCCTCGAGAAACTCAACATCAGCCCCGATGCGCTGGTCGAGCGCATCGACACTACCCTGCGCGCCAGCCCCAAGGCCAATATCTTCGGCGGTGGAGCCGGACAGATATTCATCACGCCGCGGGTTAAGCGCATAGTCGATTTGGCCAACGAAGAGGCCAATCGGCTCAAGGACGAGTATATTTCGACCGAGCATATCTTCCTGGCGATCCTTACCGAACGCAACACGCCGGCCGCGCGTATCCTGGAGGCCGCCGGTCTTACCCGCGACCGGGTCTACGACGCTATCCAGGACCTGCGTGGCGGTCAGCGCGTCACGGATCCGCAGGCTGAAAGCCGCTACCGCACGCTCGAGAAGTACTCCCGCGACCTCACGCAGCTTGCGCGCGAGGGCAAGCTCGATCCGGTCATCGGCCGCGACAACGAGATCCTGCGCCTGATCCAGATTCTCTCTCGCCGCACAAAAAACAATCCTGTGCTCATCGGGGAGGCCGGTGTCGGGAAGACTGCCATCGTCGAGGGTTTGGCGCAAAAGATAGCCACGAACGATGTTCCTGAGATCCTCTCCGGCAGGCGCGTCGTTGCGCTGGACTTGGGCGCCATGATTGCCGGCTCCCGCTTCCGCGGCGAGTTCGAGGAGCGCCTCAAAGCGGTGATCGAAGAGGTGCAGCGCTCCCAGGGCGAGATCATCATGATGATTGATGAGCTGCACACCGTCGTGGGCGCCGGCGCCGCGCAGGGTGCCATGGATGCCAGCAATATGCTCAAACCGGCCCTCGCCCGCGGCGAATTGCAGGCGATCGGCGCCACCACGCTGGACGAGTTTCACAAGCACATCGAGAAGGATGCCGCCCTCGAGCGCCGCTTCGCTCCGATTTACGTCGAGGAACCCGGAGTGGACGACACCATTAAGATGCTGCAGGGCCTGCGCGACCGCTACGAGGCCCACCACAAAGTGCGCTTCGCCGACGAGGCCCTGGTGGCCGCCGCCCGCCTCGCCGGCCGCTACGTCACCGACCGCCGCCAGCCTGACAAGGCCATCGACCTGATGGATGAGGCCGCCGCGAAACTGCGGGTGGCGCTCTACTCCATGCCCGCCGATCTCAAGGAGATGAAAGCCGAGCTCGATCGCCTGCAGGCGGAGGAGGACGCGGCCTCCAACTCACGCGACTATCAACGCGCTGCCGAGATCAAGGTCGAACGCCTTCGCAGGGAGGAAGAGTACCGCGGCAAGCGCGACAAGTGGGAGGCCGAGCACCAGCTCGATGAGGTCGTCGATGTAAACGATATCGCCGAAGTCGTGCATCAGTGGACGGGCATTCCCGTCACCCAGATGATGGAGACCGAGGCTACCAAGCTCCTGCAGATGGAGGAGCGCTTGCACGAGCGCATCATTGGCCAGGAAGAGGCCATCCATGCCGTTTCTGATGCCATCCGCCGGGCCCGCTCGGGCCTCAAGGATCCCTCCCGGCCGATCGGCTCCTTCATCTTCATCGGCCCCTCGGGGGTTGGTAAAACCGAGCTCGCCAAGGCGCTCGCCTGGTTCATGTTTGATGACGAGGACGCCCTGGTCCGCGTCGACATGTCAGAGTATCGCGAGCAGCACACGGTCAGCCGCTTGTTCGGCGCGCCTCCTGGATATGTCGGGTATGAAGAAGGTGGCCAGCTCACTGAGGCAGTCCGGCGCAGGCCCTATCGCGTCGTCCTGTTCGATGAGATCGAGAAGGCCCATCCCGAGGTCTGGAATGCCCTGCTGCAGATCCTGGACGACGGCCGCATGACTGACGGACAGGGCAACGTCGTCGACTTCCGCAACACCATCCTGATCATGACCTCGAACCTCGGCACCGAGTATGTCAAGCGCGGCGGCACGCTGGGCTTCCTCCAGCAGAAGACCGATGACGAGGAACGCGAGTCTCACGACAAGATCGAGAAGGCCCTCAAGGGCACATTCCGGCCGGAGTTCCTCAACCGCGTCGACGAGATCATCATGTTCTCCCCGCTCAGCATCGAGGACATGGAGCGCATCGTCGACCTGCAGATGAAGGAAGTCCACGATCGCCTGGGTGAATACGGTATCCAGGTCGACTTGACCCCGGCTGGCCGCACCTGGCTGGCCAAGGAAGGGTACGATCCGGCCTTCGGTGCCCGTCCTCTGCGCCGCGCCATCCAGAAGCATCTCGAAAGCCCCTTGTCAGTCGACCTGCTGTCTGGTAAGTACAAGAACGGCGCCACCGTTCTGGTCGACGTCGATGAGAAGAAGAACCAGATCACTTTCCATGCCGCTGAGGCCGTCAAGAAGGCGAAACAACCGGCGGCGGCCTGACAAGCACCGCGCAGGCTGGGGCAGCTGTGAAGGCTGCCCCAGCCTTTCGTTATTGTGCGCAACAATCACGCTCAATTAAGACGTAGCCGGGCCACCTCGGTTACCATTGGGCAATTCTGGTAGGGAAAGGATTCATGGACTCTCCCCAGGCGAAATCTTCCAGTTGGGTGATCTGGGCCGTGGCCGCTGGCGTCTTGGTATGCCTGTGCGTCGCCGTCGTGATCGCTGCAGGCGTTGCCATCTACTTCTTGGCGGACGACGTCGACACGACGTTGGATCTGCCCGTCATATCTGTGACCGACGAGCCGCCAGTCGGGCTCAATCGCCCTCCGGTCGATTCTGTCTCCACGGAGGCGGCTGACACGCTTTCCACGGTCAACGTACCGGAAAACGATCCTTACGAGCTGGCCTGCCGTCTCCTGGCACTCTGCGGCGTGGAAACGACGCTGGCGGCGCCCGCCCGGCCCTACGCGGTCGGCGATACGCGCAAGTTCTGGATCATGAACTCGGATACGATCGAGAACTTCCAGATCGACGCAACCTTGCGCCACGTCACACCGCATTCCTACTTCTGGGTGGAGCGGGGCATCGAGGCGGACGACGAGGATATCGCCGCACTGATGACCGCGTTCGAAGAGAAGATCTATCCGACGAACCGGCGCTTCTTCGGAAGCGAGTGGTCCCCAGGTGTGGACAATGATACGCACGTCTACATCCTGTACGCCCGCGGTTTGGGCGAATCCACGGGTGGCTACTACTCCACGCCCGATGAGTTCAACCCGCTTGTGCGCGAATACTCCAATGCTGCCGAGCTCTTTGTCTTCAATGCCGACGGGATGAGCCTGGATGACGAGTACACTTACGGTACACTCGCTCACGAATTCCAGCACATGATCCACTGGTATCTCGACCGCAATGAAGCCTCTTGGATCAACGAGGGCTTCTCCGAGTTGGCCGCCTTCATCAATGGCTACACCGCCGGCGGGGCAGATCGGTCCTATGCCCGCGATCCCGATATCTCGCTCAATGACTGGACCAGCCTGTCGGATAGCCCCGAGATCACCTCGCGGCACTACGGCCAGGCCTTCCTCTTCATGACCTACTTCCTCGACCGCTTCGGAGACGAGGCGACCCAGGCACTGGTCAAAAACGAGGAGAATGGACTGATAGGCATCGATCGTGTCATGCAGGACCTCAACATCACCGATCCTCAGTCAGGCCGGCTCCTTTCCGCTGAGGACGTCGTCTTGGACTGGATGCTGGCTATGTACCTCAACGATGGCTCGGTCGGGGATGGTCGCTATGCATTCCACAACTATCCGGATGCACCGCAGACCTCCGCCACGCAAGGGATCCGTGCGTGCCCCGGAGCTCCTATCAGTGGCTCGGTCAGCCAGTTCGGGCCGGAGTACATCGAGATCGCCTGCGCTGGCGATCACAGCCTCGAGTTCACAGGTTCCACCGCAGCCGACGTCCTTCCTGCCGATGTGCACTCCGGTAACTATGCCTTCTGGTCGAACAAGGGCGATGAGTCCGACATGACGCTGACCCGTGAGTTCGATTTCACCGGCGTTGGCGGTCCCATCGAGCTCTCTTACTGGACCTGGTTTGACATCGAGCAGGGCTGGGACTACCTCTATCTTGAAACCTCCACCGATGGAGAGACCTGGCAGATCCTGGAGACTCCCTCATGCAGCGATCAGGACCTCTCCGGCAACGCCTACGGCTGCGGTTACACCGGCACGAGCGGCGGCGACAGCCCGGCTGGCTGGACTGAGGAGTCCGTCGACCTCTCGGAGTTCGCCGGCAAGCAAGTTCAGCTCCGCTTCGAGTATGTTACCGACGCCGCCCTGAACGGAGAAGGATTGCTGCTGGACGACCTCACCGTCCAGGCGATCAACTACAACGAGGGCTTCGAAGCTGGAAACGGTGGCTGGCAATCCGAAGGCTTCGCCCGCATCGAGAATGTTCTACCCCAAACATACCGCCTCGCCCTGATCGTGCAGGGGGAAGAAGGCACCACCGTCGAATACCACGCGGTTCGGGACGATCAGACTGCTACCATTCCCCTCTCGTTGGGATCAGGCGAAAGTGCCGTCCTGCTCATTACCGGCACGCAGCGCTTCACTCGGCTTCCGGCCGGCTATGCGGTTGAAGTGAGATGATTCACGACGCGCGGGGGCGTAGCAGGAGGAGGGAAGATGTCCATTGCTCCGATCGCAAGTGTGCTTCACATAGCGGACCTGGTTGCGTACCAGGATGCTTCGGTTGTTAGCCGGCAGATCACTAAG
>JAZDHO010000003.1:0-3081 GCA_043805815.1 Chloroflexota bacterium | reverse complement strand
ACTCCACCTTGACAAATTCATAAGTCGTTCATAGAATGATGAAGCAGGCAGAACACATGTTCTAGTCTGCCGACTGTACTGCTGGAAGGGTAGTTGATCCTTCGTCGGGCGACATCTTCCCCCGGCGTTTTCGTGCGTCGGCGGAATGCCGTCCGGTGTCAAGCCGTGGTTCCCCACTGTTAGGCGCGCTTGACGGCGCACCAGGGCCCCGCCGCCCGGACGTGAGGAGGACGGCGGGAACGTGCGCCGCCGAAGGTCCTGCAAGGGCAAGTGCAGTTGTCCTCTAGATCGGAAGTGCCCGCACGCGTACTTGGCGTTCTGTGACGCCGCAGACAGTGCCAGTGCTTAGAGCTGGCGATTGTTGACGAATGACCCCAAGGAGATGCCTGATCACGTTTGGCGCGCGCATGTCCTTGAGCCGAAAGATGATAACGCCTGGCAGCACACTCCCACCGGCGGCCAGCAACTCCCCGAAATCCAGGTCGTGCGTCAGCAGGATGCGGCTCTCCGCGCGGGCTTTCTCGAGGACTTCGCGATCAGGCAGCCGCTCCAGCCCCAGTTCGTGAAGATGGATGGCATCATGCCCGTTCTTGCGCAGGTCGTCCACGACTCGCGGAGATATCCCCATGTCGGCCAGAAGCTTCATGCAGCCGACATCTCCAGGGCCTGCACCGTCTCATCGGCCAGCCACGCGGCGTATTGCAGCGACTGCCGAATGTCCTCTGCTTCCAGCGCGGGGTATTCCTTGATGATCTGCTCGGCCGTCATGCCGTTTGAGACAAGATTCAGGACAAGGCCCACGGTGATCCTCATGCCTCGGACAGTCGCCCGTCCTCCCATGAGGTTGGGATCGAAGGTAATTCGGTCGAACTTATCCATGGTGCATCTCCGTTGGTCCAGATTGTATCGCAGTTCCCACATGCAGTCCCGTCCGTGGGATTGCGCCAAGCCCCCGGC
The DNA here is from genome assembly GCA_043805815.1 of Chloroflexota bacterium. Lineage (GTDB taxonomy): Bacteria > Chloroflexota > Anaerolineae > Anaerolineales > Villigracilaceae > Fen-1038. Next base: position 2,124 of record JAZDHO010000003.1, on the reverse strand, counting down.
TGAGGCGCGCCTCCTCTCCCGAAAAGGGGAACCCCGCCTTTTCGGACGTGTATGCTAGGCTCGCTTGTCCCTGGGTGCTCTGCCCGAGGAGGGCAAAGGATTTGCCTGCGCCGCGCTGGCAGGCACAGGTGAACCACTAGCAATTGATCCAGAGTCAGAGCCTGGGGAATACTGCCGCGGACGCCAGGCGCAGTGAGCTGTCCTTCGCCACTCGGGTCATGAGCTCCCGCCAGGCATCTGCAAAGGCCGGATAACGCGGAGCGCTGCGCTCGGCATGCGCCTCTGCCTCCTTCACAACGACCTGCGGATTGCCGAAGCGACCGATCATCTCGGGCGTCGCTTCAGTTTCCAGTGCCGCTAGGGCCTGCCCCTTAAGGTCATCGCCGAGCAGCGCGCCGGGGTAGGGCTCAAGCCAGGCCGGCTTCACCTCGTCATCCAGGCGCAGTTTCTCTCTCTCGTAGATGAAGCGGAATACGTCCTCACGCATGCGCTGGTACGGCGGTGTTTCGTGGCGCTGCGGCGGCAAGTGCAGGATGGTCAGGTTCGGGTCGAACCACCAACCTATGCCCTGCAGCCGGGCGTTGATGAGGTAGTCGATGTCCTCGCCGCGGGTGATTCCGGGGTCGAAGCACACCTGCGTGAACAGATCGCGATGGAAGATCATGTTGCCGCCGAGGGCCATGGGGCTTGGTATCGGGCCACTGCCTTTTGCCATGAGCATGCGCATTGCAGCGTTGATGTGGCGCGCCTTGTCACGGAAGACGTTGCCTGTTGAGGGCTTTTCGCTGAGCATCACCCCCCCATCGAGCTGTAGGTAGGGTCCCGCAAGCCCCAGCACCCTCTCCCCGTCCATCCTCTCGCCAATGGTTCTGAGGGCACGCTCCGCGTAGTCGGGCCGCACGCGCTCGTCGTCATCCAGCGCCACCACCGTTTCGGCGCTCAGGATATGGGGCACGAGCAATTGCAGATTGCGAATGCCGGCGTAGCTCTGGAGGTGGAAGAGCTCAGCCTGCGAGCCAGTTGGATCGAGAAGTTCGCGCAGCCGGGACGCCGCCGCCTCATCGCAGATGCGAAGATCCAGGCGTTTACGATAGGACTCTAGGAGTTGGCGCACGTGCTCCGCTGCGGCAGGGCTGAGGTCCGGGTGCGCCATGCCGACAAGGATCAACACACGCAGACCCCCCTCGCGCTGGTTGGAGAGGTCGTCGAGCAGCGGTGGCAGGGTGCTTTCGCCGTCCAGCGGCGTGGGGTGATCGTATGCCCCCGTGACCGGGCGATGGCTGTCGCCAGATGGCCAGGTCCAGTACGTGGGGATGATGACGATGGCGTTCGCTGCGCTAGAGGTCACGGGGGCTCCTCCCGAGGGCGCGGTTCAAGGGTTTCTACTCGGGCGCCCGTGCCTCAAGCCACGGCGGCGTGCCTGGTTGCAGCGGGCCGGCGATGAAAGGCCCGCGACAGCGCTCCCCCATGGAATGGCGCGACTCATGCAGGCGGCGAACACGCCCCATTGTTCCTCCCCATTGTTCCTCGCGCAGCTGCCCCTATTCACCCGTAGTTATCCATTGTTCCTCGCCGCGACCCGCGATTTACCCGTAGATTCCATTGTTCCTAGTATTATGGAAAGGGTCACGGCAGGCCGGTTGTTCCTTGGTCGATCGAGACCGTCAATGAGCACGGCCGCCGTGTCCGTGGTGAAAAGCGCCCGAACAGTTGTGTGGTCTGCAAGACCGAATTCTGCTAGAACGGGCAATTTCATTATATGCACGGCCGGAGGCGGAATCAAGATGGATGGACATCCTTTCGTAGGCATCGATGTATCGAAGGAGCGCCTGGACATCGGCGTGGGAGCAGACGGCGAGTTCTGGCAGGCCGCCAACGATGAAGTCGGCATCCGGGAGACCCTGCGTCGCCTAAGTGCCTTGCAGCCGGCTCTGGTGATCATCGAATCCACCGGAGGGCTGGAATGGCCGTTGGTCAGCGAGTTGTGTGCCGGCCGCGTCCCGGTCGCCTTGGTCAACCCGGGCCGGGTGCGCGAGTTCGCCAAAGCGCTGGGGCTGCTGGCCAAGACGGACAAGTTGGATGCCCACCTGCTGGCCCGCTTCGGGGAAGCGGCCAAGCTCTCGC
>JAZDHO010000002.1:0-2742 GCA_043805815.1 Chloroflexota bacterium | reverse complement strand
CGGCGCCGGCGGTTCGACCGGAACCGGCGCGGGAGTTCCGCCGCGCTTGGGTCCGGGAACGGCCTCCTCGACCCGGGGAGCCTCCTTCGCCTTCTGCGGCGCAAGCGCCGCAGGCGCGGCCACAGCGGAAAGGAGCACGTCCCGGCCGGAACCGGGCTTCGCGACGACCGGGATGACCTGGAGCAAGGCCGCAGGTTCGGCATCCAGGTCCCCGGCGGCCTGAACCGCCAGCCGATACTGCCTGAGGAAGAACCCGAACAGCGCGCAACTAGACGCCAATCCGAACGCGGATACGTAAAACCATACATCGCCCCAGATATTCATTTCAAATCAGATATTAGCCAAATTCTTCAACGGTGTCAAGGACATTTCATGGCGTGTCAAGGCCGTTTAGAAATGTCATCTAGTTAAGCCGTTTAGAAATGTCATGTCGTTGCCGTTGTGGGGTTGGTGTTGCTATGGGGTTCGTCTCCTTGTCGTTGCCGTTGGAAGGTGATCGAAGAATCGACTGACATGAGGGAGGCGCTGTTGGCAAGCCGTAGCAGTGCCGTTGTTGTGAGTCCGTTGCCGTGGCTGCTGGCATTGGGCTGTTCGTCCCCGTGCGGCCATTCTCGACGAGAGACGCAATAGGATGCGCCGTTCCGCGATCTCGAATTAAACGCATCTCCAGAACGATCCAGGATTCCCCAGGAACGACGATTGAAGCCGCAGCCATGCCTGGATACCCCTCGCTCAGCACGGCAGCATGGGGCGCACTGGAAGCGCGCGTGAAGGCCGCGCCGGGTGGATCGCCACGGCGGCCGCTCCCGCGGCGCGCTCGTCCAGCCGCTTGAAAAGCCGGCGTCACCGCGCAGGCCAAGTTGACGTGATAGGCGCCCTTCTCCCCGTCGAGGATAAGGTGCATAGTTTAGCCGCCCATCGTTGCCGCATAGCAAGGCCCAAGAACGACCGGTTGAAGCCGTTTGCTCACAGGTGCGTATCGCCGCCAAGAATGGTCCAGGGGCGGCTTGTTGGGCCATGGGTGCTTGCCCGTGGGATCAGAAGGCTTGGAGGCCGCGCAACGCGGCCTGAAGGGCCTCTGGGCGATGGGATGGAAGGCCAGGGCGCGATTCTTGAAGACGAGGTGCATCGAGCCGTCAAGATGTTCTTGCACGGTGATATCGGCCTTGCGGTAGAGGCGCACCGGTTGCTTCTCCTCGAGCTGGTAGAAACGATTGCGGTGCCGAATCGTGAAGTCATTTTGGACTTGCCGCTGGATTTGGATGGCGAGGATGGCATCGAGATCATGACCAGGCAAGAGGGCTTTGTGAACATCAACCGGCTCGGCAGGATCGACTGCAAAGCGACGATTGTGTTCCGGGATGTAGACCTTCCAGAGGAACTGGTTGGCTTGCTCCATCGTCGAGATTCCAGCCAGACGCAACTCCTTGACCAGGCGGTCCTGGTGGGTCTCAAAACCGCGCTCCACCCGTCCTTTCGCTTGAGGACTGTTGGCGAGTATGACTTCGACGCCGAGCTCACTCATCGCCCGCTTGAATTGCGTCATCGGCTGCTCGTCGCGCAGATACTCCTCGATAGCGGCCTGCCGATTGATGTTGTAGACGGAGTCCTTGTCGACGTAATAGGCCACGGGACGACCCCAACGGTCGAGGTAGGTCTTGGTGGTGCGCATCAGCGTGAGCGTGTCCTCGACGTGAACGAACTCGCCGTAAAGGATGCGGCTGGTGGCGTCGTCGATGTAGATGATCAGAACGCAGCGGGGTCCGCGTCCCTCGAACCAGTCATGGTCCGAGCCGTCGAGTTGGACGAGCATCCCAACGCAGGCTCGCCGCTCCCGCCAGGCCCGGTGCCTTGTCCCTCGGCGATGGACGACCCAGAGGTTCGTCAAAATCATGAGATTTCGGACCGTCGTTTTTCCAAGACGGATGCCGTAATATCCGTCAAGTTTTTCCTGGGAGAAGCCGGGGCCGAATCCGTCCCACAACGGGTTATGCAAAGCGCTCAAGGCTTGCCCCAGCAATTCCTCGTCGAGACGATTGTTGGAAGGTTGCCCGCGCAGTCCGTGCAGAATTCCGCGATTGCCTTCCGACCGCACCTGTGCGCACAGTCGCCCCACTTGGCGTTTGCCCAATTCCAGCATTTTGGATGCTTCACTCCATTTGAGTTTCCCGTCGATGGTGTTGCGGATGATGCGCAGTCTATCGATGTCGCCGTTGCTCATGTTCAGCCTCTCGTCCATGTCCAGGACCTCCGCCCTTTCGGGAGGAGCATTGTACCGTGGGACATGACATTTCTACTTGGCTCGAACATGTCATATTAAAAAGACTACGACAGCGGGCGGTCCCTGCGTGCGGCCCCCGCGCGCGCGCGAACATTAGGGAAAATATGTTAGATTCGATCGATGACCCCCTCGGACACCTGGTATCAGGAGCTCTCCCTGCAGTTCGAGGACGGCTCCAGCGAGGTCCTCTTCCTGGACATGAGCCGCAGCGGCAGGCACCGGCCGCGCAAGCCGACCATGCCGGCCTCCTGGACCAAGCTCGAGTTCGAGAAGTGCCCTTGCTGCACCCTCCCGCCCGAGGCGGGGTACTGCCCCGCGGCGCTGTCGCTCGAGGAGACCATCCTCAGGCTCAGCAGCCGCACCTCCCACGAGCACGTAACCGCGACCTCGCTGGATTCGGAGAACCGGCGCACCACCGTCCAGTGGCCGCTCCAGCAGGTCGGGGCGGCCTTCGTCCAGAT
>JAZDHO010000001.1:0-3534 GCA_043805815.1 Chloroflexota bacterium | reverse complement strand
CGTCGCTATTTCGCATCGAAACCGTAGACGCCCAGCGCGCCCTCGAGCCGCGCCAGCTCACGCGTTCTTCCGGTCTTCTCGCTCCGGATCTTCATGCTGCCAAATGCCAGGTCGCCGGCCGCATTCAGGCGCGTGCCCAGCAGGTCCATCGGATTGGCGCCGCGTTTCTCCGCGAATTGTCCATAAACCGTGTGGCCCTGCCCGAATGGCATGGCGATCGTGTCGGGGCGGATCGCCGGATACTTGTACGCCGTGGCGTCCACCGAACCCATGGGGGAAACCACGCGCACCACGTCCTGGTCCTGGATCCCGAGCCGTTCAGCGGTCTCAGGATTGATCTCGATCCACGTGTTCCACATCACCGTGGTCGTCGGGTCTGGCAGCTCTTGCAGCCACGGCTTGTTGGCGCCTGCTTCGGCCAGGATCGGCGAGACGAACGGCACGAAGTGGAACTCCCCGTCGCCATCCAACGCGGCCCGCGCGGCATCGAATGTCCGATTCAGCACGTCGGCGGTCGGTGGCGCCACCCGCCTGTCATCCGTGGTCCACCAGCCGCCATGCTGCTGGAAGTACGCGGTGAAGGTGTCGATCTCCGGCGCCGAGAAGAATCCGCTCCCGTCCGTCAGCAACGCTTCCAGTTTGCTCTGGATGAATGCCAGCTCGTCGCTGTAGGCAAGGGCTTGTGACAGCTGCCCGCCCGCAGTGCCGCGGGGGAGCTGCGCCGCCGCCAGCAGCACATCCGCCGTGGCCTGCGTGTTGAGGAATGGAACCACCACCGGCTGGCTCCCCGAAAGCACCGCTGAGGCGGCGCCGGTCGCCACCTGCTGGTAGCCCCACGACTCCAGGCCGTGATGATCCGGGAAGACGTAGTCTGCCTGGAGGGCCGTCTCATCGGGGAAGGAGGAGAAAGAGATCACTTGCGGAACTTGCGTCAGCGCCTCTGCGAAACCGAGCACCCTAGGAAGTTCGAATACTGGATTCGTTCCATGGATGAAAAGTGCCTTGATCCTGCCCGAGTTCAGTTTTCCGATGAACTCCATCATTTCCCGGATGCTTGCCGGGGCGTGATACTCATCCGTAAGCGGCGCGAGGGGCGCCATGAACACACCCCCAGCTCTGCCCAGGTTTCCAACCAGGGCATTCAGCGCCAACACTGCCTCGGCCGTCTGCAGGCCTGCGCTCTGCGCGAGGGCGGCTCCGCCTGGAATGGCCAGCGCCCGAGCCGCCTGCGCGAACTGCCCGGCGAGGTGAACCATTGTTGCTGCCGGCACATCGGCGGCTGCGGCCGCAGCCTCCACGTCCGCATTCGCAAAGGCCGGAGGCAGTGGCAGGCCGCGTTCCTCGGCTACCAGCCGCCCGATGGCCAGCACGACCTGCGCCTCGCTGCCCGGCTGGAGGGCGATCCATTCGTCGGCCTTGGAGCCGGTCTGCGACATGCGAGCCTCGAACTGCACCAGGTGACCGCGGCCTCCGGGGTTGCCCTGACGGAACTTCGCGAACGCGCGCGTCTGCGCCACCGGCGACAGCCAGGTCTCCAGGAAATTCGCTCCGAACGAAAAGACCACATCTGCTTCGCCGATGTCGAAGAATGGAAGCCCCCTCGCTCCAAACATCCGGCCGGCGGCTTGCATCAGGGTCTTGCGCGCCTCGAACATGCCGAGGGCGCCAAAGCGTATCGGAGGCGGCGCACCGATGGCTGTCGTGAGCTCGGTTACGAGATCGAACAGGTGATCCGGCGCCATGCCAAGAAGGAAGGCGATCTCGTCCGGTTCGTTTGTGCTCAGCGCATTCGAGACCTCATTAATCGCATCAAGCCAGGTGATCTCCCGGAATCCGCTTCCCTGTCCGGATGACCAGGTGTTGGCCCCGCGCGTGTGCTTTCCCGGATTCTGAATGCGGTCCGGGTTATACAGACCTTGCAGGGTCACTTGACCGCGCGCGCAGGTCTTCCCCAGGTTGACCGGGTTGTTCTTGTTTCCCTCGACCTTGATCGCCCGCCCCTGCATCGTGCGTACCACCAGGCCGCAGCCGGCGGAGCACTCCCGGCATGTCGTCGCGTAGAACGTACTCTGCCCGTTGTAGGTGTACTCGGGCATCTTGGTGTACGGCTCGCGCGTCACATATCGGGATGCGGGACCGCATCCGGTGAGCACCGCGGTGGTCGCCGCGCCGGCGCTTGCCAGCTTCAGGAAATCGCGCCGGGAAATGGGTTCGCTCATGGGAATTCCTTTCGACCCGTTGGCTGTCCCTCACAAAACCCCTGGCCGTAAGGAGTCAGGGGCCGAGTCTGAATATCTAGTAGTGGCACGTTCCGCAATCGGTCAGCTTTGTCAGCAGCTCGGGGTCGTCGTGTGCCTCCTGCCGGTGGCATTTCAGGCACCACCCCATGTTCATGAGCTGCGGATTCTCGTAGACTGTCATCTTGCTCAGGTCCCCATGGCAGGCCTCGCAATTGAGGCCCGCGGCGACGTGCGGACGGTGCGTGAAGTGCACGAAGTCCGGCACCTGCGCCACCGGCACCCAGGGGATGGCTTGATCGTTCTCTACGAACTTCGCGAGTTTGGGCAGTTCCGTGCCGCGAACGGCGATCTGCTGGTGGCAGCCCCAACACTTCGTTTGCGTGGGTATCCCCGGCGAAGGACCGCGCAACGCGCCGGGATGACAGAAGAGGCACTGGACCCCCAGGCCCACATGCAGCCGGTGCGGAAAATCGATGGGCTGTTCGGGTGCCTTTTGTGTCTGCGCAATTCCCCAGACGGCCGCGCTGAGAACGGCCAACATTGCGATCATCAGTCCGATCCGCCCTAGGGGCTGGCCGAATGCCTCAAGGATCTTCTTGATCATGAATGCTCCTGCGCTGGATTGATCCGCAAGCCCGGGCTGATCACCCGCGATGCCGGACTCTTGCCCTTCCCACGGGCGGCATTATACTGCAAAAGAACTGTAAGCACACCATGCCGATGAAATTTGCCAAAAAACGCCATGATATACTGCCGGCGTGCGCGGGACCACGACACCCATCGCGATCTTTCTGGCGGTCGTTGCACTGACAATCGCCTTCGCGCTTGTGACGTCCATCTCAAGTCTGGCATTGCCGGCGAGCCTGGACGCCAGCACGATCGGCGAGCTCCAGGACGTCACGCCCACACCCAGTGAGGAATCCTTGTCCACGGCTGGCTCAACGGACGGCATTGTCTGGATGGGCGTGGTGATCGCGGTGATTGTTGTGCTGCCACTGCTCGCCACTCGGGCCCTTTGGCACAGGCAGCGCTGAGGGCCCACCGGACTGGCGCGCGGCAAGGCAATGCATGCGGTCGGGAAACCGGCTGGTTCTTCCCCCAACGCTCCGACACTCGAACCGCCCTTAGCTAATCACTACCCTGAGGCTGCCAGGTTCGCCCGCTCCCGCGCGGCTGCGATCCGTTCCCCCAACGGCGGGTGCGAGTAGAACATCCACACCACCCATTTCTCGGGATCCACCTCGCTCAGGTTCTGGTTGGCGAGACGCACAAGCGCCGAGGCGAAGGCCTCGTT